>DASXXV010000133.1:0-7057 GCA_036502905.1 Occallatibacter sp.
CCTATTATGGGTGCCCAGAACCCCTTTCTCATTGAAGATGAATCCTTTAGGGATGAACCCGGCGGATCGCCGGAGCGTTTCTGCTTTCCGATTCGCAGAAGACCCCGGCGAGACGTTTATACTTTCGAAGACAACGAAGAATTCGAAGAAAGGAGAGTCCGCGGCAGATTCGCTGGCCGGGCAAGAAATCCCTCGCACTGGATTCGTGACACCAAGAATTACCAGAGGGGTAGGCGATTTTGACAGCTGGAATTACCAGGGGGGTACCCCATCGTGACAGCCCAAATTGCCTGTGAGAGCAAGAATTACCCGTGGACAAGCAGGAGAGGCAGATGGCCAAAAGCGTCAATAAAGTCATTCTTTTAGGGAACGTGGGAAAGGACCCGGAGATTCGGTCGACGGGCGGCGGGACGATGGTTGCCAACTTTACGCTGGCCACCAGCGATCGCCAGAAGGACGCGCAGGGGAACTGGCAGGACCGCACTGAGTGGCACAACCTGGTCGCGTTTCAGCGGACCGCCGAGATCGTGCGAGATTACGTGAAGAAGGGTACCAAGCTGTACATCGAGGGCAAGATTCAGACGCGCAGCTGGGATGACAAGGAATCAGGGCAAAAGCGCTATCGCACTGAGATCATTGTCAACGACCTGTCGCTGCTATCGGGCCGCGAAGAAGGCGCCGGATCCGGCGGATACAGCCGCGGAGCAAGCTCGAGCTCCAGTTCGAGCGCCAGCTTCGACCAGCGCCCTGCGGCGGCCCAGGAGGACTACGCCCAGTCTGCCGAGATCTCCGACGACGATATCCCGTTTTAGGCCAAAGTCCAGGGATTGGCTGAGACGCAGACTGTGTCCCAGCCATCTCTGTCGGCCTCGTTTAGAAGTTCAATGCCAGCGAGAACTGTCCGAACCTGCGCTCGTCGTTGGCGCCTCCGTTGTTGCCGATCCCGCCTTTGGACGCCGTGACCGGAACGGGCACCCCGTATCCCACGTTCGCCACGTCATCCAGGCTTTCCTGGATGTAAAGGTTATGGTGGTTGAGCAGGTCGAACCCCTCCGCGCGGAATACCAGGTTCACTCGCTCGTGGATGGGCAGCGTCTTGCTCAACGCGGCATCCAGGTTCCATCCCCCCGGCCCGCGAAACGCATTGCGCGACGTCATGTTCGGGGGGTACGGACCCCAATCGGAGATTCCATCTGCGAATCCTGGAATCGCAAGCGACGGGTTCGCGAAGGAAACTGCCGCCGGCAGGCTCCCGATCTGGTAGGCATTGCTTCCGTTTCCGCTGGCTCCGTTGGTTGACTTGAACGTGTGCTGGGATACGTGCGCGCTGGGCGTATAGCGGGGAACGTTATAGCCGGCCCCCGCCTGGCTATCATTCGTACTATCGAAATAAGGGAACGGCGTGCCCGTTCGGACGCTGTAAATGCCCGAGATCTGCCAGCCGAAGAGGGCCTGCTTGAGCGAGCCGCGGCTCCCCGTATAGTACGGTGTGTGGTAGATAGGGGCCAGCACCAGCCTGTGCCGCACGTCCATATCCCCGCTGCCGTGATCCAGCTCAGGGTGGAACGGATTCATGTAGCCGAGCAGGAAAAAGGCGTTGTTCGTTTCTGAGAACGACGTGCTGAGCTCATCGGTTTCGTGGCCCAGAGTGTAGTTAGCCACCAAGCTCAGTCCGCTGTGATGGACGTCCGTGCTCTGGAACTGGACGTTTATGGCGTGATAATACGAGTCACCGTTGGAGCCGCGGTTATTGATATTCGAATACTGGCTGTTGAGCCGGGTAAGGGCTACGTTCCCGGCTCCATCGGTAGTCGGATCGCCCTCAAAAACATTGCCGGTTCCCAGCCCGTTGATGTTCTTGATGTCATAGAGATGCAGTCCGCGGGCACCGGCATACTGCAGCGACAGCATGGTGTTTGGCACCAGCTGATGTTCCACCGCGAGGCTGTAGAACTGGGTTTGTGCGGTGCGGATGTTTTCATCCACGTTGCGCAGGCTGGTTGGCGGCAGCGGCACGCTGCCGGACGCGCCGGCCAGCGGACCGGCATTCGAACTGGTAACGGGAATGGGGTGGTTTGCCGATCCGGCAATCGAAATCACCGCGTAGTTGGGCGGGTTCTGAATTACGTTGAACGTGACATTGCCGAAGTTCCGCTCATAGCTGATACCGGCGCCGCCCCGCACCGCCGTGCGCCCGTCTCCGAACACGTCGTAGGCGAAACCCACCCGCGGCGCCACGGTGCCATACTGCGGCCGCCATAGCCCATGCACCGGGCTCTGCGGCGCGGTCATCACTTGCCCGTTGCGGATTTGCTGGAAGAAGTTTGATCCCGATCCGAAATAAAAGTTCGAGTCGAGATTCTGGTGGTTGTTGTGCTGTATGCCGTAATACTCGTAGCGGACACCGTAATTGAAGCTGAACTTCGGTGTGACCTTGAAGGCATCCTGCGCATAGACGGCCCAGTCATGGAACCGTTCGCTGCGCGCAAACGAGGGGGACGTCGCCGGCAGCGTAATCAGGCAATCCGCCGTCTGAGTCAGCGCTCCGGTATACGGGTTACGGACGCAAGGCAATTTGCCCTGGGGGTCGACCGCCGCCTGGAAGTTCGCCAGGTTTCCCGTCACCATGTTCTGAATGCCTTTTGTCGCCGTGCTCCCCAGTTGCTCGGTGGCCTGCGCAAACGCGCCATAGGCATTGTTGTCCTGTATGTACATCAGCTGCGCGCCGAACTGCATGGAGTGCTTCGACTTCGTCCAGATCAAGTCCTGGTTCCACTGGATGGTGTTCTGCGGACCCCCGAATGGCAGGCCGCCAATCGCGGGGTTTTCATTAAAGAAGCCGGGCAACTGGATGAAGGTGGATGTCCCCGGCACCTGCGCATTCACCGACGTAATCAGGACGGGCGAATTCTGCAGCGCTGTATCGTACGTCTGGAACGTATTCAGGCGGCTGAAGCTGAGTTTTGTGCTGGTTACCAGGCTAGGGCTGAATACGTGAGAGAGGCTGTAAAGGTAAGCCGTTTCCTTGAACGTTTCTCCTACGTTGTATTGCGAGTATGGCGAGGCGAAGATCCCTCCGCTGTCATCCACCTCGTTGTAATTCACGTAGCGGAAGAACATCTGTGTCTTCTGGCTCAATCCGTAGTCGCCGCGCGCCACGATGTTATACGTGTTCTGGGGAACCCCGCCTCCCGCATTGGAGGGCGCTGCAAATGTCACCTGGCCGTACATGGGCGTTCCGTCCGGAACCCCGGTGAAGGAACCGATACCGCCCGGACCCGACAGGTAAGTCTGGTTGAAATTGAAGGTTTTGCCGCCGCCATACTTATTGAAAAAGTCCTGCACGTTGGGGGCCGACAGCGCCAGGAACTCAGGGGTGGGCACCGCCGCGGAAAGGGTTGCGCGGCTACGCACGCGGGTCCACTCCGTGCTGCCGAAGAAGAACAGCTTGTCTCTCTTCACCGGTCCCCCCGCAGCGAACCCGAACTGGTTGCGGGTGAACTGGCCCTTGGGTGCGGGCAGGGGCCCTGTCCCGCCCTGGGCCAGGAAGGCGGAGTTGATCTGGTCATTGGTCTCGGTATTGGACGTGTAGGCCGCGATCCGGTTGAACTCCCACGCTCCCCCGTGGAAGGTATTGCTCCCCGCCCGGGTGGTTACATTCACCACGCCGCCGGAAGCGCGTCCGTACTGCGCCTCGAAGTTGCTTGTGGTTACGCGGAACTCCTGCACCGCATCCACCGGCACATAGACTCCGATCGAATCGCCGAACACCGAAATGTTTTCCACTCCGTCCAGCAGAATCTCCGTGCCGCTGGTTCGCTGCCCATTGATGCTGAAGCCCACGCCGCGCGTGCTCGAAGGCCCGTTCTGGTAGGTATTGTTTGATCGGGAATCGCCGCTGCTGGAGTTATCACCCGACGAAACGTTCCCTGACAGGCCAACAAAGTCGTAGGGGTTGCGGCTCAGGGTAGGCAATTGGGCGATCTGCTCCTCGCTGATGACCTGCGACAGATCCTGGGTTTGGGTATTCACCTGCGAACCGCCTTCGCCTATCACCTCCACTTGCGCGGCGGCTCCGCTTACCGAGAGCCGGGCATCGAGTGTCAGATGCCCGCCCACCGTGATCTGCACCTTCGCGGTGTACGGCTGAAAGGCGGCCGACTGCACCGTAACTTCATAAGTTGCCGGCTCCAGTCCGGGCAGCCGGTAGGTTCCGTCGTTGGAGGAAAATGTACTCCGCACTGCATTTGTGCCGGTGTTTCTAACGGCCACGGTTGCCCCGGGAATCACGGCGCCGGATGGATCCATCACTGTCCCGGCAAGCTGTCCGGTTTCCACTTGCGCAGGACTCTGGACCGGCGTAGTAACCACGATGCACAGAAGCCCCAGCACAATCCTCAGAAGTAAATGTTTCATCGTAGACCTCTCGTCCGATCCCTTGACTTCGGGAGCGGTCCTTGCATTACGCAAAAAATGTGCATGCGCTCATCCGAATCGGAGTCGATGTGACGAGTGGCTATTGGGCGCGGGCAGGATCACCCCGGCATGGGACGCGCTGGAGAAAAGCGAGGTCCGCCGCGGAAGCGTAGGAGTGACGAGAAATCTTGAATTGCGTAGATTATGGGCAGTCCTTTACAGCATTACGAAACTCTATAGCTCGATACCCCGCAAGGAATGGGCGGGTTTACGAGCGCGATTTCGAACCGCTTTCGTCCTTCATCGCCAGCACCGTTTGCATATCGATCGGGGGCAGAATGCGAATTCCGAAGCGGCGCGCCACCTCGAGGAAATGCCCCGTTCCTCCCGGACCATCGCCGGCCTCGCCATCCCAAAGAGCCAGCAGGGCACGCTCGGGAGCCAGGCGGCTAGCCTCTCCGATCATCCATAGGTTGGAGCGTTGCCAGATGTTGTCGGAGGCTCCTTCGAGCTTGCCGTCGTTCTGCTGCATAATATGCAGCGCATTGCCGGTCCGCTCCAGGAGAATATGGAAGCGCTTCACCCACTCCGGTCCGGCTGGAGCCACTGACGTGGACTCGAACTCATGCGGAGGAAGTGCGAGCAGAAGGCGCGTGGCGATGCCCATGTCACGGCAGCACTCGTGGAACAACAGGTCGCCCCCGCTCGCTCCGCCTGCCAGTCCCACGGTTGCTCCCGGCCGTGTCCAGTCCACTTCGGCAATTGCGGTCTGAATGGCGTTGCGCGCCCGGCTCTCGGCCCATGCCGGAAAGCGGACACGGGTTCGATCTGCCCGGTCGATCATGTGACCGGTAAAAAGGAGCGCGTGCGCAAACTCCGGGGAGTGCTCGTCGGGCGGATGGGTTGGTGTCGAGTCAGGCATGGACGCGCCTCACTGGGAATTGAGAGCCAGGAATCTCCACAGCCGCTTCACTTCCGCTTCGAATTCCGGATCGAGTTCTACCTTGGCCGCATCGGCTGACCCCAAACCCAGCTTTTCGAGCTCCGATCGAGCCTCCGCGAGCTTACCGGCAATCCAGTTGGCGTTGGCCTTCTCATAGATGAACGCCCGCCGCAGGCGGTCGCGTTGCTCATGGGGCAGGTTGGAGGTCTGGAGCTTGTCGATCGCCAGATCGGCCACGCTGTGCATCCGGGCGGTTTCGCGGGTTTCGGCCAGGCAGTCAAACAGAACCTTCATCGCTTCGCCCCATCCGCGCCAATTCTTCAGAACTTCGAAGAGGTTGGCGGAATCGACCGCCTTCTGGATGGCTTCGCTGAATCGGCGGCCCGTAAGTGCCACTCGCGCCGCGGTATCAAGGCAATAGGCAATCTGCAGGCGCCGCCCATGAAAGGAGTGGATCGCCATGGCGCGATTGAGCAGTTCGCGAGCCTTGTCCAATCGGTCCGGCGATTGTGCAAGCAGGTCCGCCCAGTCCCGCAGCAGCCTGCCCAGCCGATCGTGCCAGCGATAATCGTGCTGCTCCTCGGGGCATTTCTCCAGGTCCGCCAGCGCCTGTCCGTAGAGCATCTCGGCCACGCTCGTCATGCCCACAGACTGCAGCAGGTATCCGAGCTCGTGCTTGGCGCGCCCCGACTCGCGCATGGGAGCTTCATCGCCGGGATCGCTGATGACGTTCCGAAAACAGTCCTCCTGGCAATGCTGCTGTTGCAGGTTGGTGAGCTTGCCGTCGGGGTGATGCAGCATCCAGTCGGGACGCGGGTTGGGAATGATTCCGCGGCGGCTGATGAAGTTTGCAATCAGCAGAAGCTTTTCCGCCTTGCTGGACACCCGCCGTATGTAGCGAAGGGATTCCTCGGAGTCTTCGCTCCGGGCGAATGCCCAATATGCCGCCGACAGCAGATCGTCGCCGCAGGGGTCGGGCAGCGTGGCGCAAGCCTTCTGCGCCTCTTCCAGCTGGTTTTCATTTACCAGGTCGATCAGGGTCGGCTCGGGCTGCGGACCATACATAAGTAAAAAAGTCAGCGTCGAACTCAACTCCACATTGTGCAGGAACCTCATGTGACAGGGAGCCGCATTGGTCCATACGACAAGAGGCGAGCCGTAGTGCTCGATCTTCCGGAAAAACCATACCAGCCGCTCGGCCGCATCGGTCTTTGGAATGTCCTGCGAGCGTATATTGAGCTCCTGCAAAACAGAATCCTTCAATGGCTCCACGGCCCCGTCCAGCCGAATGACATTACCCCTCCAGGCCTTGAATGCCGACCGGGGGAGCCTGGCCGTTGTCTCCGCCGGGAGGTCCTGGAAGTCGTCAAAATCGCTCACTGTCCCGGGCTGCAGCTGGCTGACCGTGGAAATCAGGCTGTTCCATGGTTCCTGGGACTTTGCGGTGGAACCCGCCGCCGACGGAACTGCAACTGTCACCCCCGCAGGCGCATTTTGCGGGCTGATTATGTTGGTGACGAATGTTCCTGCATCGATGGCGGCCGGCGCCGTTTCCGCGCACGAGGACGAGGCCTGCCCGTTCGCAACGTCGTCATCGCTCCACAGTTCCGCCGGCACCCGCGGCCCATTCAGCGGCAACGCGCTCATATCGACGGGTGCGCGCATGTACACGGTCATGGACGCCCAGTTTGCGAAGGC
>DASXXV010000134.1:0-22734 GCA_036502905.1 Occallatibacter sp.
TCAAAGTCCAGTCAGGACTGCGGCGTCGCGCCTGCTCTAGTGCCGGGTCTTCTTGAACTTGTATTCCAACCCCACCGAGACCGCCGTATTGATATCGATCTGGCGGTTTTTGGCACCCCAGTTGATGGCATAATCCGTCAGCAGCCCGTCCACCGTCACCCGGAACACCCAGCGCGGCGACCGGTTGAGGTCGAAGTGGCCGCCCATGACCAGGGCCGGGGCAAACTGGTCGTGGTAGAAGCCCACGGCTTCGGTCGGATTGCCGCGCAGGTTGCGCTCGAAGTTGCCATAGGCGCCTCCGGCCATGACATGCGCAATCAACGCGCCATGCTTGTTATGCGGTCCCAGCCATTCCGGCCCCGCGGCAAAGATGTACTCGGCAATGAATGGGCCGTTGATCTCGTATGGATTGGGGGCCGCGCCGCTGGTGCCCAGGTAGGCGCGCCCCGTGCCCTCCAGTCCCCACCGCCGGGTGAGCCAGTAGGAGCCCTGAAGATTCAGGCCTCCCAGGTTGGCGCCCTGCAGCAGGTTCGGTCCCGCCTTGATCCGTACATAAGCCATTTCCACCGACACGTCGTATCGATTGTCATAACGGACCTTCGCCAGGGGGTCGATGGAGACGTACGTCGGCGCCGGCGCCGGCGCGGGAGTCTGCACGGGCGTCGACTGGCTCGAAGACGACTGGCCGGCCGCCTGAGCTTCGCCCCGCGGGCACACGAGCAGAAGGGCAACAGCAACAATTGCAGCAGAAAAACTTACCGGGAAACGCATCACTTTAAGCTTACAAGACGCTGGCGGGGAGTGTCAGTGAGCAGAGATCGGTGAAACAGGCCACCGAGTGACCAAAATGTGCTACGGCAAGATTCCCGCCCACCGGCTTCCGGCGCCGCCATTGGATGGCGATGCTCGCCAGTGTGGGATAAGCCGGAGAAGCCTTCGGTCCCGGCCTTACTCACACCGGTCCGCCCATTGGGCATAGACCAGGTAGCGCAGGGTTTTGAGGATCTCCATGGCCACGGCGGCCTGCTGAGACAATCCGCTTTCCGGTTCCAGCGACGGGGCGGCGTGCGCGCGCCATTCCAGCGGCGTGCGGCTGAAGATGAGCGCGGCACGCGGCAAATGGCTGGCCGCGGAGACCACCTCCGTCGAGCGCCACCCATGCTGCTTCATGATCCGGGCCGCGTAGCAGGCGTTCTGAATGGTGTTCAGCGCCTCAGGCTCCGGGTAGATGGATGACTTGGGCACACCCATGGCTTCGGCTGTCCGCGCCATCACCTGGGCCTCGACGTAACCGTGGCTAGTCGATCCGCCGGTAACGATCAGTTGGGGCGCGATGCCCCGTTCGTACTCGCGCACCGCCTCCGTGACCCGCGCCAGTTGCCCCGGGGTGGGATTTCCCTCCGAATCCGCCGGCGAACCCAGAACGATGATGGTGTCGAACCGGCTCCGGGAGGTATTGCCGGAGGGCGCAAAGGCCCGCGCCAGGATAGCCCAGGCAACCAGCACCAGGATAAGCGCCGCGGAAAACAGTATGGCCCTGGGGCGCCAGCTCGTCCGCCCCCGGCGCGATACCGGACGGCGTCCTCGTGTCCGACGCGCCGGCGACTTGCGAACGGCTCTCCTCGTTGTCGCCTGGCTGCTCAACTCCGGCTCCAGGATTCACTCTACCGCGGAGGCGGCAGGGGCATTTGCACATCGCAAGGGGGCGAATCAGGGTGTGCACCAGGAAAGCGGTTTCTTTCCCGCTCGCAGTAGTGTTAACAGGCCCTAATCCAGCCTCGCCGGAACGCCCCAGGCGGAGAGCACGAATTCGCTCAGAGGCTTGCGCTGCCGGGAGGCGGTCTCCTGCGCAATCATTTGCTCGTTGGGCAGAGCGGAGGGCTCTCCCTGGTACCCGAGTGCCATCGCTGCTCCAAAGATGTACTCATCCGGCACATTGAACAGCTTGCGCGCCACTTCGCGGTCATAGCCCGCCATCTGGTGCGTGAAAAGCCCCAGGCTCGCCGCTTCGTAGCACAGGGTCGCGGCCGAAGCCCCCAGGTCATACAGAGCCACCGGGTTGGGGGTGTTGTTGTGCGAGAACGTGGTCCTGGCCACATTCAGAGTGAGGACCGGGGCGGAGCGCGCCCAAGCCTGGTTGAATTCGCCCAGCGACTGGAGGATCTTGTTGTAAGTCTCGGAGCCGCGAGTACCCACGAAATATCTCCACGGCTGCTCGTTGTAGGAGGACGGAGCCCAGCGGACCGCTTCGAAGATGGTTTTGAGGTCGGCGGGATTGACGTCGCGATCGGCGAAGGAGCGCGGGCTCCAGCGATGCCGGATGGCGGGCAGGATCCGCTCGTCGGCGGGGGCCTGCTTCAGTTGATGCACTTCGCTTGCTGACAATGTCATGGGGCGCTCCTGGGGAGATGAACTGCATTGGGTTGGATTATGGAAGCCGGGATCAAGGTTCAGGGATCGGCCCAGGGGACGGTGATTGAGGCATCACGGATCAGGCAGAGGACTGCACGGAGGCACCCGCGCTTGAAAATCGACACGTTCGAAATATACCGGCCTTTACCGGCCCCTGATCCCCGATTCCTGATCCCTGTCGTTACGCGCCAGGTAAACCACCACTCCGCCCATGAACGCCAGCATGACCACCATGGAAATGCCCAGCCAGATCTCCCAGGGCGAGTTACCCCAGGAGGACGGCACGAGCGCGTCCAGGCGAAGCGCGCGGGGCAACTCGGCGAGCCACGCGAGCCAGTCGAATCCGCGCCGGGTCTGCCACAGCACGTAGGCCACGGCGGCCGCGAGGCACACCGCCCAGGCGAAAATCTGCGCGCCCAGCAAGGGCCTGCCGATGCGTTGGATGGCGGTGTTGCGCCGCCGCAATTGGGCGCGCCACCACAGGACTCCCGGAGATTCCAGCCTGGGCTCGCCGGCCGCCATCATCCGCTCGCGTCCGAAAGCCTCGCGCACCACCACTAGTTCCCGGCAGGACGGGCACCCGGCGACGTGGGCGCGGAGTTCATCGCTGCAGGCCTGGGGCCAGTGGCCGCGGTTGAGCACCAGGTTGAGATCCTGTTCACGGGGGCACGATCCGAGTCTCATTCGGGCCTCCGGTCGGGCTTCGTCTCAGGCACCAGCAGGCGGGACATTTTGCGCCGCGCCCGGAACAGCAGCAACCGGATGCTGGCGGAGGCGAGCCCGGTGATGTCGGCGATCTCGCGGTGCGAGTAGCCCTCCGCGTAGGCCAGCCAGAGCAGTTGACGCTCCCGCGGCCGCAGGGCTTTGAGGGCCGGGCCGAGCATAGCCCTGGAGTCGCATTGGGCGGAGTGATCGCGGGCCCGAAACACCTCTTCGGGAATGTCCTCGAGGGAAGCCGTCCGGGGGCGCCGCCAATGATCGCGCATCAGGTTGGTTGCGATGCGGAACAGGTAGCGGCGCGCGTTCACTTCGCCGTCCTGGGGATAGTCGGCACAGAGGAACCGCACGTAGCTTTCCTGGAGCAGGTCATCTGCCAGGGCGGCATTGCCGGAGACGCGCGCCAGGTAGGCCCACAGCGGCCGGGCGGAGCGCTCGTAGAAACCGGCAAAGCGGTCGCTATCCATGGACGTGCAGGCGGGTGCCGCGGCAATTCCGGCGGCATCGCCCGGCAGCACGTTCGAAATGGCATCTTCCCAGGACACTGGCGGTTCTTTCCTTTCCATGTGCGCGCCCCATGCGGTTCAGGTTCACCTCAGCGGCGTTCCGTTCCGAGTGGGGTCGCGTCGAATCTGTCGGCGTCCGGATGGGGTGGCATCAGTCCCAGGCGGGAGGCCAACAGCCAGGTAATTCCTGCAGAGATGATAAATCCGATTCCGGGCATCAGGATCAAAGTTCCGAGCACCAGCATGGGCGTGTTCATGTCGGGCTCGGCATGCCGCAGGAGGAGAAATCCGATTCCCAGGAGCACCATCACGATCCCGATCTGCACGGGGGTCAGAACGCGCGCCACAGCATTGGGTACGCGCTGCTCCGTTCCCAGGTTCACGGGAATTGGGGCAGCCTCCAGGAAGCGCTTTCCGGCGTCCGTCTCCATGTACGCGGCCAGTTCCTGGCTGTTGCTGAATTTCTCGATCAGCTTGGTGTGGACTTGGTTCTGCATGTTGAAGATGCGGGTCCAGCGGCGGTTATCGACGAACAGGCGCGCCAGCCACAGAAACGCCAGGAGGAAGCTGCCCACCGCAAGAATGGGCGCCACATCGCCAAGGAGATCGTCCCAACCGTTGCGATCGCGGTGCCCGCGGTACATTTCCGGCCAGGCGGCGCGCTCCAGCGCCTCGTCCGGCCCGGCGCCGTCGCGATTCAAGTGCGTGAACAGGTAGTAGTCGGGATTGCGCGCCACCTCTGGATGAGCGGCGAGGAAGTCGGCCAGTTGCGGATTGTTCCTGGTTACGTACTCCTGGTTGGAGAGCAGCGACGGATCGCGCGCCACCACCGTGGTCAGCGTGGGCGTCTGGCGCAGCAGCTTGATGAGCTGCTCCTGGATTCCGGCCACGTCCTTTTCCGTCTGAATGGGGGTTGCCGGCGCGGCCGGCGCGGCCGGCGCTGCCGCCGCTGCCGCTTGCGCTTTGGCCTGTTTGGCCTGGCCCGCCGCGTGCGCGCCCGCCATCAGTGCCGATCCGACCACCGTAATGATGGCCAGCGAAATAATTCTGGAATGAATGTGCATTTTGAATCCCCTCGTGCATGGGCGGCGTCCGAGCCGCTCCTACCCACACAACGAACCAGGGGGACGAGTGGTTAACAATGCCCAATCCCTTCGAAGCCGCAAACTCCGCGGCGTTCGCTCTTCCGAGTCTCCCCACGACCCGGCGCGGGGATAGACGCTATGCCGAAATCGGAATGAAACATTGCGCCGCGGACAATCAGAGTCCCGAGGCACGCGTCGATTCCGGGACGGTCACCACACGCTTTTCCACCCGGGCGTTTCCGCGCAGCAGGGCCACCTCGTCCAGGTGCAGCAGGTCCTGCAGGTACTCGCGGATGGCCATCAGCACGAAGGCCAGCTCCGCGAAGATGAAGATGCCCAGGTAGCAGGCGGCAAGTTCCACGGCGTAGGGAATCTGGGTGGCGTCGATCTGGTCGAGAAGCTGCTGCATTCCTACCGTGCTGAAACCCAGCGAGCGCAACTCCGCGATGGACTGCTGGATGAGAGCGTGATAGGTCACGATACACGCCAGGGTGAGAAGGATGCACAACGCGGGCAGGGCGGCAATGACGGCTCCCATCCGGCCGTGGAAGAACATGGGCTGCGCCAGGCGGTGCCTGATGGAAAACACGAAGGCCACCAGCAGAAAGCAAAACAGCGAGGCATATACAGTGAGAAAGCCGCGCTGCTGGGCATACATGGGAATCAGCTTCCACGCCGCCACGGGAATCGGGATGCACGCGGCCAGGATGGTGGATACGCGCATGTAGCCCTTGAAGAAGTTGGCAAACTCCGCCAGGCGCATGGGCTGGTGCGGCGCCTTCTGGTTTGGTTCGTCCGCCATCACGCCTCTCTTACTGCACCGGCAACTCCAGCGGAACGGTGGGAGATGATCCCACGGTGATGGTCACCGGGGCAACGGTCTCCACCTGTCCTGCAGGATTCCTTTTTTCCGCGCGGAAGGAGTACACGCCCGGCGGCAACTCGACGCTGGCCGGGCTGGTAAGGTTCGGCACCCGGATTTCTTCCGGCTGCAGCGGGCCGGCGCACGACCATTTGTAGAACACCTGCCAACCGTTCTCGGCCTGATCGCCGCGCACCGTGCGGATGCTCACCGGGACGCGGCGACCCATTCCGAACCGGCGGCAATCCTCGGCCTTGGCAGCCACGTCCCGGCGCACCGAGTCCAGAACGGCGCGCCGTTGTTCTTCGTCCGGCAGCGCCGATGCGGCGGTGCAGGCCTTGGCATCGCGGTCCAGACTCTCCATGTAATCAACCGGCGGAGGCGGGGGCTTGGGCGGGTTCAGCGTGGGCGCGGTTCCCGGCTTTTCCCAACCCCACAGCAGCCCCTTGCGCAGCGTGCTCAGCACGTCGCTTTTGCCCAGGCAAGTCTCCAGCTCATCGAGTTTCGCGCGCGTGGGCGCCAGCGGATCGGCCGGCTTGGCCCATGCGCATTCGCTCGCGAAAACCGCACCGAGCGCCACGATCAGAACGATAGGGGAAGTTCGCCGCATCCGGGTCTTTCCTGGGACTCCTGCATGTGCTGCGGGTGGAAAATCGCGCTAATTATATCTGCAATTGTGGTTTCGGAACATAGACTTATGCGCGCTTCTGCCCTCCGGTGGAGAGGCCGGGCGCGTCTCATCCAGGGTTTATGATCGAACGTGGTATAGATCGGCTGGAACGCAGCTAAGGCAGTGCTCTTTCCTCCTCGCGACAAAAACAAATCGCGAGGATGGGCATCGGCCGTGCGGTCCGTCCTGATTGAACAACGCTGGTTGAACAACGCTGGTTGAACAACAATTGATTTCGACCCGAGGAGTGAAACCACGGCCGGTCGGGTTCGTGCTTTACCGCCTCGGCGTGACCTCGCGGTTGCGCGCAGGCGGGGCACCCAATTTCATCCCAACAGAAACGGAAAGCGATGCGAGCGAAGACGGCGGTAGTGCTGGGCGCCCAGTGGGGCGACGAGGGCAAGGGAAAAATCGTGGACGTGCTCAGCGAGGGCTTCAGCGCCGTGGCGCGTTATGCCGGCGGCCACAACGCCGGGCACACCGTGATCATCGGCGGCCAGAAATTCGTGCTGCAACTCATTCCCTGCGGCGTGCTCCGTCGCGGGTGCAGGGGAGTGATCGGGAACGGCGTGGTTCTCGATCCCATCGCGTTCCTCAAGGAAGTTTCCCGGCTGCGCGAATTCGGGGTGGACGTGGACGGGCAGCTTAAGGTTTCCAATCGCGCCCAGGTGATTCTGCCCTATCACCGCATGATTGAGCTGGCCGCCGAAAGCGCGCCGGGCCGGAAGAAGATCGGCACCACCAGCCGCGGCATCGGCCCCGCGTATGAAGACAAGATGGCGCGCAGTGGCCTGCGCATTGTTGATCTGCTGCGGCCCGACCTTCTCA
Organism: Occallatibacter sp.; assembly: GCA_036502905.1. Lineage (GTDB taxonomy): Bacteria > Acidobacteriota > Terriglobia > Terriglobales > Acidobacteriaceae > Telmatobacter. The sequence goes on from DASXXV010000134.1 coordinate 7,081, forward strand.
AGACACACATCGAGGCGGCCTGCAACGAGAAGAACCAGATCGCGCGGGCGCTATTCGGAACCGATCCGCTCGACCCCGCAAAGATGTACGGCGAGTATGCCGCGGCGGCCGAGGAGATCCGTCCATTTGTCGCGGATACGGGCCGCCTGCTCAACTCCATCCTGCGCGACGGGGGCAGCGTGATGTTCGAAGGGGCCCAGGGAACCATGCTCGACATTGACCACGGCACCTATCCCTTCGTGACGTCCTCCTCGGCCACCGCGGGGGGCGCGGCCACGGGCACGGGCGTGGGACCCACGGCGATCGGCACGGTGATCGCGGTCACCAAGGCTTATGTGACGCGGGTGGGCGAAGGCCCCTTCCCCACCGAGATTCACGATGCTGTCGGCGACCATCTGCGCGCCCGCGGCAACGAATATGGAGCCGTCACGGGACGGCCGCGCCGCTGCGGGTGGCTCGACATCCCACTGCTGCGCTATTCCAACCAGGTCAACGGCGCGGAGTGGCTGGTCATCACCAAGATGGACGTGCTCGATGAGCTCGAGGAGATCCCCATCTGCATCGGCTACGAGATCAACGGCAAAGTGACCGACGAGATCCCCGCCGATGTGTATGGCCTGGAGAGCGTCAAGCCGAAATACACCAGGCTGAAAGGCTGGCGATCGTCCACCGAGGGAATCAACGAGTTCGAAAAGCTCCCCCTCGCGGCCCAGGAATACCTCCGTTTCCAGGAGCGCGAGAGCGGCGCGCGGATCGGGATGGTGTCGACCGGTCCGGATCGCGAACAGACCATGATCCTGCCCGAGTTCGCTGCCACCCTCGACGAGTTTCGCGCATAATGCAAGAGGCCCGCGCCCCGGCTGGACGGCCTCCGGGTTCACACAAGAAGGGAACTCCCGCCCCATGATCAGCTTCATTGTTCGTATGTCTTTTTCCCCGGATGACCGCGCGGAGATCGCCGAAATTCTGCGCGCCCTGACCCTGGCCTCGCGCCAGGAGCCCGGCTGCGTCAGCTACATTCCTCATCACCTCGACGGAGATCGCGACACCGTCCTCATCTACGAGCAGTACCGCGATGAGGCCTCGGCCGAGGCGCATCGCCAGTCGCCCCATTTCAAGCAGTACGCGGTGGGCGGACTGTACCAGAGGATGAAGGACCGCATGCGCGAAGATCTGGTCGCGCTGGCATAGTTTGTGGTACCCAAACCGCGCCCGCGACGCGTCTAAGTGTCAATGAGGCTCAGGAGCCGGGCTCACATCTTTCGGAAAAAAATTCACCGGAGGATGCATTGACCCCGGGCTTATCCCGGGTCTACCATCCGTACACGATTATGGCGGATGTAAATATTCGATTCTCCGTGCGCGTGTTCAGCGCGGCGGTGCTGGCCCTAGCCTTGGCTGCCAATGCCGGCGCCAGGGCGCAGGCTTCCGGGATGCCGCGCGCACAGCGCCATGAAAGCCGTCACGAGATCGACCAGCTCGAGCAGACCTGGAAAGATGCTGTCATGAGTCGCAACGCTTCCGTCATGGAAGGCCTGCTGGACGACGATTACATCGCCATCACTCCCAATGGGACGCTGCAATCGAAGGATCAGACGCTGGCCAATCTGCGTGCCGGCAGCGTGCAGATCAAGTCCATGGATTTCTCCGATCGCAAGGTGCGCTTCTACGGCCAGACCGCGCTCGTGACCTCGCGCGCGGAAGTGAGCGGCTCCAACCCCGAGGGGGATTTCTCCGGGGACTACCGCTATACGCGGGTGTACGTGCGCAGCGCCCAGGGGAAATGGAAGATCGTAAGCTTTGAAGCCAGCCGCATCCGGGACGCCGACGACCACAAGTAACTATCACCCCACTAGTGCTAACAGGCCCTAGAATCCAGACATGCCCGAATTGCCCGAGGTGGAGACGGTCGCCCGCGGTGTGCATGCACGCGTGAGCGGCGACCGCATCGTGGAGGCGTGGTTTTCCTCCCATCGCGAGCCCTTCAAGAATCCGGCTGCCCGACAGGCGCGGGGAGTGGCCGGACGCGTCATCGTCGCCGTCCACCGCACCGGTAAGCACATCGTGTGCGAGCTGGGCGCCGCCGGCGCCTCGGTCTCCGAAGCGCAATCGGCCCCGGCGGCGGCGCAGTGGATCGTTCACCTGGGCATGACCGGCCGCCTCCTGGTGACTACGCCCGACGCGCCCCTGGCCGCCCACACCCACGCGCGCCTGTCGCTGGCCAGCGGCCGGGAACTGCGGTTTGTAGACCCGCGGCGTTTCGGGCGTCTGGAATTCCGCGACCTGGTCCGGAACCAGGGCTTTTCCGGCCCAGGCGCAGAGCCCCTTACCATCGGCCCGGTGGAGTTCGCCAGGCTGTTTCGCGGCCGCAAGCTGGCCATCAAGGCCGCGCTGCTGAACCAGAAGCTGTTGGCCGGCGTAGGCAACATATACGCCGACGAGAGCCTGTTTCGCGCCGGCATCCGGCCGCGGAAAGCCGCGGGCCGGCTGACCAGGGCCGACCTGGAGAAACTCCGGGCTGCCCTGTCAGAGGTGCTGGAGCACGCGATCCGGCTGGGTGGGTCTTCGGTGTCGGATTACGTGGACGCAGACGGGGTGCGGGGCTTCTTTCAACTGGAGCATTGCGTGTACCAGCGCACCGGCGAGCCTTGCCGCACGTGCGGGATGCCGATCCGGCGGATTGTGGTTGGGGGCCGGAGCACCCACTACTGTCCGCGGTGCCAGAAGTGATCTCTACGTTTTTTAGAAGATTTAACCGTATTTTGCTCCCATAAAGCAGAACTACCGACCCGGTAATGAGGCGCAAGTAGTTGAAACCACAACGTCAAGCGAAAGGCATGCCGATTGCTATCAGGAGGGTGCCAGTGATGTAACAGGCTGCCAGGAAAAATGGCAGCAGGAGAGCACGCAGAACCCGGCAAGAGCCACCGCCAAAGAGCGGTCCCCTCGAGGGAAACCCGGCCGGGTATATGCAGATGGTGGACACGAGCCACCGCACTCGCTTCCGAGAGGCCAGTGACCAGTTGTAAATGCCGAGGCGCCACCCCACAGGGGAGTGGCGCTTTGGCTTTATGGGGCAGTTTTCCTCAGCAATGCCACGTCCGTATCCGCGCCCTTCCCCGGAAGTACCGAAATGGCGACTTGCCACTTGCGCCCGGTCGCTGTAGTATCGAACTTGCCTATCAAGCGGCTGACGCTAGCCTCCGAACTCCGGCAGTGCAGCTCGTCGCTTAACAAAGGAAACTTCGCCACACAGATCAGAGAGCGACAAGTGTAGGCGGCGAAATCTCCCCGTTTTGAAAGGCATCGCCAAAGGGAACAGGCCGAAGTACCGGCCAGTCCGGCAGACCTGCAGGGTCAGCGCGGGCTTCGCCCTTTGCCAGGACCTGAATTTTGGGGATAAAAGGCGGCCCTGACGCGTTCGCCACGGCGAACGTGCTTGTGTATGAGACCGGAGAAGCAGGTTCATCTGGCGCGGTCCACGAAGTCCGGCGAGCCCGGGCGAGGCAGTGACGGCCATGCGAGTCTCGAAGCGCCGGCGAAAGATACCGCTCAGAACACGATCCAGCGAAAAGGTTATCGCCATATCGAACAGGTGGAAGTACGGGGATACGACTCCGCCGTATTGTGTTCCGATCGAAAGTCGGTCGAATACGATTGCAGGTGGTTGGAAGTGTCTCCCCGCCTGACCAAGGGCCCGAAACGGGAGTCAGCGTTCAGGGCGAAGAACGGCTGACGCCAAATAGCTACGCATCAAACAGGAAAGTGCCAGGAAGTGCACGCATGACAACAGAACCAACCCAGCCCCAGCCTGAACTGGGGCCGAGCCCGGCCAACGGCCAGGGCCAGCCGCAGGGGCATCGGCGCCGCCGGCGTCGCCGCAAGAATAAATCGAGCCGCCCAGGCGGAGCCCCGATGCAAGCCTCCAGCGGGCAGAACCAGCAGCCAGGCCAGCCGCAGCCAGTAGCGCCGCAGGCCCAGGCTACGCCGCCTCCCCCGGCTCAGCCTCCCGCCCCGCCCAGACAGCAGCACCAGTCGCGCCAGAACAACCAGGGGCGGAAAAAGAAAAAATTCTTCCCCAAAGGCGGCGCCCCGCAGCCCCAGCCGGGCAACAGCGTTTCCGGGTCGCAGGGCAAACGCAAGCAAAGGCAGCGCGGCCCGCGCGAGTTCGTGGGGCCCATGGATCACAGCTATCGCGCCGCCAACGGCAACGTTGCCGACGGCCCGGCATCCACGATCCAGATCACGAGCAACGGCCACGGCAGCTATTTTCCGGATCTCTACCAGGCTCAGCCGGCGCCCGTTCCCATTCGGCACGATGCGCCCACGCGCATCTTCTGCTTCATCGACGACCTCTTCTTCCAGGCCAAAATCCTGGAGACGTCGAAGAAACTCGGCATCAGGGTAGAGTTCGTGAAGGGCGCGGCCGACAAGGAACTCCTGGCGCGCATCACCGATCCTCCGGAAGCGGAACGGCCCCGGCTGCTGGTTTTCGACCTGAACAATGCCAACGCCAAGCCGATGACGCTTATTCCGAAGTTAAAGACCAAGCTGAAGAAGGCAATCTCCATCATCGGCTTCCTGAATCACCTTCAGGGCGACCTGAAGGCCAAGGCTGCCGAAGCCGGCTGCGACACCGTGATGCCGCGTTCGGCGTTCTCGCAAAGCCTGCCGAATCTGCTGCGCCGCTACGGCCTGGAAGAAGAAGAGGAATACATTCCCCAGCCGATGTAAAAAGCACTGCCGGTAGTTAACAGGCCCTAAAAAAAGCGCGCCCAACCGGGTGCGCTTTTTTATTTCCGGTAAACATTCCGCACCACCGCGCCGCCCTGACCACTGTCTACTGCTTTTATCCCGGCGGCCAGTGCATGGCGCGTCCGCCAAGCACGTGCAGATGGAGATGTTCGACGGTCTGGCCGCCGTCTCTGCCGGTGCTGATCACGGTGCGAAATCCGTTGACGAGGCCCTTCTGGCGCGCGATCTCGGCGGCCGCCCAGAGCAAGTGCCCAAGGAGCGCCTCGTCCCCTTTATCCGCCTCGGCGAGTGACGCCACATGCTTGCGGGGAATGACCAGTACGTGCGCCGGCGCCTGGGGATCGATGTCCTGAAATGCATAGCACTGCTCGTCCTGGTAGACGGCCTTGGAGGGAATCGTCCCGGCGATGATTTTGCAGAACAGGCAATCCATACGCGGACAGTGTACAGGACGCCACGATTACCCTTTCGACCGCGCCTCACTCAACTGGTGTGGTCGAGCACGATCTTCCATCCGTGCGAGCCCTTGCGCCACACCAGCGAGAAGATGCCGTCGTCCTTTTTGGCTTCGCCCTTTTGCGAGCGCTCGAGGTGGAAGCGGCCGGTGACGACCGCGAATTCCGCCTTGCCGCACGACCCGGGAAGCATGCGCACGTCGATATCGTTGAAGGTCAGCGTGCCCATCTGCTCGTGCGTACTGTAATTCTTCTGGTACCGTTCCAGGATCTTGTCGAAGCCCTTGCCGATGTTCGTTCCTATAAAGGTGGTCTCCGGCGAATGCTCATAGGACTGCATGAAAGCGGGAATATCGCCGCGGTTCCATGCTTCGGCCTGGGCCAGAATAGCGCTGCGGATCGCGGCCTCGTCTGCCTGGGCCTCTGCCCGCCGCGCCGTCATTGCCGCCGTCCACGCAAGCACCACCAAGGTTATTGCCACAAGGCGTCTCATCCCATCCTCCGAGGTTTGGATTCCGCGATCAGCTTACAATGACAGCATGCTCGCGGCTCGAGAATCTTCCCCGTTCCGCATCGTTCACGCCGTCTGTTCCCACGACTGCCCCGATTCGTGCGCAGTCCTGGTGACGGTGAACGAGGAGGGCCGTGCGGTCAAAGTGGCCGGCGATCCCAGCCAGCCGGTGACCAACGGATTTCTGTGCGGCAAGGTAGCCAAGTACCTGGATCGCGTCTATTCGCCGCAACGCGTCTTGTATCCGCTCCGCCGCAAACCCGGAGTGGCCAAAGGCCCGCTGGAACGCGGGCGCGAACATGAGAGCTTCGAGCGCATCCCCTGGGATGAGGCCCTGGACGCCATCTCCGCTCGCCTCCACGAGATCAGCGACCGGTGTGGCCCGGAGTCGATCCTCCCCTACAGCTATGCCGGAACCATGGGCGTCCTCGGCTATGGCTCGATGGATCGCCGCTTCTTCCATCGCCTGGGCGCCAGCCAGCTCGACCGGACCATCTGTGCCGAAGCCGGCGGGGTGGCGTGGAACCTCGTATATGGTAAGAAGCTCGGCACCCCCACCGAGGACTTCAAGCGGGCCAAGCTGATCATCGCTTGGGGCGGCAACATTCACGGCAACAATGTTCACCTATGGCCGATGGTGGAACAGGCCCGCCGCGATGGCGCCCGCCTGATCGTCATCGACCCTTACAAGACGCGCACCGCCGCCCTGGCTGACTGGCACATCGCCATCCGCCCCGGCACCGACGTGGCGCTGGCCTTGAGCATGATGCACGTGATCCTGCGCGAGGGGCTGGAAGACCGCGAATACATTCATGCCATGACCCATGGTTTCGAGCAGCTTGCGGAACGGGTGCGCGACTACACGCCGGAGCGCGCGGCCGAGTGGACGGGCATGACCGTCGAAGGCGTGGAGCAGCTTGCGCGCCTGTACGCGACCACGCGTCCCGCGGCGATTCGCATGAACTACGGGATGCAGCGGGTGGAGAACGGCGGTGCCGCGACGCGCGCCATCGCCATGCTTCCCGCGCTTACCGGCGCATGGAAATATCGTGGCGGAGGCGCGCAGATCTCGACATCCGGGGCATTTGCATGGGACAAGCAGGCCATCGAACGGCCGGATCTCGCGCTGGCTTCCCCGCTGAAGCGCCTGGCGCGCACCGTGAACATGTCGGCGCTGGGACAGGCATTGGAAAAGCAGGGAACAGTGGACGGAACGAGTCCCGACGTCTACGCGTTGTTTGTCTATAACTCCAATCCGGGCGCGGTGGCGCCCAATCACAACGCGGTTGTGCGAGGCCTCAAGCGGCCTGACCTGTTTACCGTAGTCCACGAACAGTTCTTCACCGATACCACCGACTACGCCGACTACATTCTGCCGGCAACCACGTTTCTGGAACACACCGACATCCAGGGTGCGTACGGGCATTACTTCGTGCAGCTCTCCAAGCAGGCCATAGCTCCGCTCGGGGAGGCGCGCTCCAACGTGTGGTTGTTCGGGCAGCTTGCGCAGCGCATGGGATTCGCCGAAGACTGCTTTCGCGATACGCCCGAAGATCTCATCCACCAGGCGCTGGCGATCGGCCCCGACGGCCGCTCGACCAATGCCGGCATGGAGCACATCACGCTCGAGGACCTGAAGCAGCGGGGGCATATCCCGCTCGCGTTTCACCGCCAACCGGAAGAGCATCCGTTCCAGCCGTTCACATCTGAAAGGCTGCCTACGCCTTCGGGAAAGATCGAGTTCTATTCCGAAGCGCTGACTGCCCAGGGTCTCGATGCTCTTCCCGCTTTTGTCCCTCCGGTAGAATCTCGCTGGAACAAGGGGACATACCCGCTGGAACTGCTGGGACGCAAGAACGACAACTACATGAACTCGACCTTCGCGAACCTCGACGGGCATCGCAAAATGGAAGCCCGCACCGCGCAGAAGCTGGAGATCCACCCGCAGGACGCCGAGCCCCGCGGCATCGCCGACGGCGACCGGGTGCGCATCTTCAACGATCGCGGCTCGCTCACACTGACGGCGATGGTGAACGGAAACGTTCCCTCCGGGGTGGTGGCCGCGCGCCTGGACTGGGCCAAGCTGCACCCGGAACACAACAACGTGAACGCCCTCACCAGCGAACGGCTCACCGACCTTGGCCGGGCGGCCACGTTTTACTCCACTCTGGTCGAAGTTGCCAAGGTCTAACGCGAAGCCATGGACTGGATCATTCTTGCCATCACGCTGATACTGTTCCTCGCCTACATCTTTCTCCGGCGCAAGGGCCAGATCTCGGCGGACGCGGCGGTCGCCTACCTCAAGCAGGGGGCCTTGCTGGTTGATGTTCGCACTCCCGCCGAATACAGCACCGGGCATTTGAAAGGCGCCATCAACATCCCGCTGCAGCAGGTGGATTCCCTGATCGGCAGCCAGGCAAAAGACAAGGACCAGGTGATCCTTCTGCATTGCCAGAGCGGGTCGCGCAGCGGCGTGGCCAGGAACAGGTTGAATGCGCTTGGCTACGCACGGGTCTATAACCTCGGCTCGTACGATCGTGCCGCGCACATCGTGAGCCGCGTGTGAGCATGCCGGCCGCAACAACGTTTCACATTCGCCTCGCGACCGCTTGAGCGGCACGGACGGCGGTTGAGACTCGGAGCCGGTCCCGCTCCCGGCAGGTATCGCCGCGTCCGCTGTTAGAATCCCGGGCATGGAAAGCATCCAGTACAACCTGCCTGAGAACCGAATTCCGCGGGCCTGGTACAACATTCTCGTCGACCTGCCCGCGCCCATGGCGCCGCCCCTGCATCCGGGCACGCTGAAGCCCATCGGCCCCGACGACCTGGCGCCGCTATTCCCCATGGCGCTCATCATGCAGGAAGTCTCGACGGAGCGCGAGATCGAGATTCCCGATGCGGTCCGGCAGGTGTACGCGCAGTGGCGGCCCACACCGATGTTCCGCGCGCGGCGGCTGGAGAAGGCGCTCGATACGCCGGCGAAGATCTACTACAAGTACGAAGGCGTGAGCCCCGCCGGCTCGCACAAGCCCAACACCGCGGTCGCCCAGGCTTATTACAACAAGATGGATGGGACCCGGCGGCTGGTCACGGAAACCGGGGCCGGCCAGTGGGGCTCTTCCCTGGCCATGGCCTGTGCCTTCTTCGGAATCGAGTGCAAGGTGTACATGGTGCGGGTGAGCTATAACCAGAAACCCTATCGCCGGGCGCTGATGGAAGCCTTCGGCGCCAGCGTCACGGCCAGCCCCAGCACCGAAACCGAATCCGGCCTCGCCATTCTGACTCAACATCCCGACAGCCCCGGTTCGCTGGGCATCGCGATCTCCGAGGCCGTGGAAGTGGCAGCCAAAGATCCACATACGAAGTACGCGCTGGGCAGCGTGCTCAATCACGTGCTGCTGCACCAGACGGTCATCGGCCTGGAGGCCATCGAGCAGATGGCCATGGCCGGCGATGAGCCGGACGTCCTGGTCGGCTGCACCGGAGGCGGCTCGAATTTTGCCGGCCTGGTGATGCCATACCTCGGCCGCAAGCTCAAGGGACAAAGCCATGCGCGGGTGGTCGCCATTGAGCCGGCGGCCTGTCCCAGCCTGACCAAGGGCCCCTTCGCATACGACTTCGGGGACACCGGCCACTTGACGCCGCTGGTGAAGATGCACACCCTGGGTTCAACGTTTGTGCCGCCCGGCATCCACGCCGGCGGCCTGCGCTATCACGGGATGGCGCCGCTGGTTTCGCACGTGCTGGAGCTGGGACTGATCGAAGCCGAAAGCGTTCAGCAACTGGACGCCTTTTCCGCCGGACTCCAGTTCGCGCGCGCCGAGGGCATCCTTCCCGCTCCCGAAGCCAATCACGCCGTGGCGGGCGCCATCCGCGAAGCTCTGAAGGCAAAGGAAGAGGGCAAGCCGAAAACCATCCTGTTCAATCTCTGCGGCCATGGGCACTTCGACATGCAGGCCTACATCGATTACCAGGCGGGCAAGCTGGAGAATTACGACTATCCCGCCGAAGAGATCGCCATGGCGCTGGCGGGTTTGCCGGCCGTCGGCTGAACGCGGCAGTTGGGCAAAGGAACGCGTGCGGTCTGGTCGTCGCGGGCTTCCACCATCGTATCGAATAGCGACTCGTACATTCCCCTGCGGCGCCGCAGCCTGCGGTGGCGCTTGCGCAGGAACTTAAGGCGGAACGGCGATGTGAGCTCGAGCTCGCGCAGAAACCGCCGCGTAAAGCACGGGCGAGCGTCGGCCACCGCTTCGACGATGAGCGATCGCCAGCTCATGGGCAGCAGCTTGCGCAGCATGGGCGTCGAATGGGGCAGCTCGTCCATCCCGGCGGCGATTCGATCGCTGAATGCAAGCAGCCGGTTCACGAGTGCGTCGAGAGGCTCGCGGCGGCGCACTGCGCGCGTGAATAACGTGGCGGATTGGCGGCGGAGGTCGTCGCCCAGATCCTGCAGGTCATCGCCCAGTTGCAGCAGCACGCCCCAGTTGAACGCAAACCGGGCTTCCGCCTCGCTGAGCGTTCCGGCTGCCAGGAAGGCATCTGCGAGCACGGAGGTGCCGCCCTTCTGGCAGCTGATCTCCAGCACTTCGGCGTCCGAAGCCCGGCCGCCGTTCTTCAATTGCGCGATGCTTCGCTCCTGCGCGGCGTGGATGGCCAGGAGGCTTTCGTACACCTGCGCATATGCGTCGCGCGGATACTCCCCTTCCACCAGTTCCACCAGCATCCAGAGCGCGGCCTCGCGTTCATTCAAGGGCAGCGGCAACCCCCCTCGCAGGCGTTCGCGGAAGCGCGCGCTGAACTGCGACTTGGCTTCGGGTGCAATGTCGGCGCGGTCGATGTAATTGTCGCTGTAGGGGTACATCAGGCTGTAGGCCAGGATCGATGGGGTCAGCTCGGTGGGCCGCCCCAGCAGAGGCTGCAGCCCGCATGCGGTCCAGGCGTTGCGGCAGGCCTGCAGGATGTCGGCCTTGGTCATCGCCGGGTCGAAGCGCCGCGTCCAGCACGCGAGTTCCCTGCCGACGGGAATGAATTCGTGGGTGATGGTATGGACGGCGTCGTCTTCGAGACTCAGGGCGGTGGTCGCAAATCGGCCGAAATTCGCGATCAAGCGATCCTGCTGAGCCGCACACTCCGCCGCTGTCAGCGGCTTGGTCTTGAGCTCGTCCTCCACGTCGCGGATGCCCCGGTCATAGGCGTTTTCGCGGGTCTTTTGTTGGGGCTTCGCGTATTGCGCCGTCTGGTTCGGCACGCTCCCGGCACACTGGTCCCAGAGCTCGATACTTCCCGCAACATGTGCCTCCACCCAGCTCATGCTGCTGGGTACGAAACCGCAAGCGCGAGGGTTCCCGGATATGGACTTTACGGGAGGTCCAGGGTGCCCCAGGTCTCGATTTTGAGACCTGGGATTTGCAGACCTTACCCCTGGACATCCACATACAGCCGGTAATGCTCATCCTTGATCCCCGCAAACGGCCGCAGCCTCATCGGCTCTGCCTCGGTCTTCACCTGCCAATCGGTGGAACCAGCCGCCACCTGGGTTGCATCCAGCAACACCTTCCGGGGCACGCTCGCCGGGACCGCACCCACCGCGAACAGCGCCAGCGGCCCGTGCACCGGGGCCACAATGCTCGGGTGCTGCGGATCGACGGGCTCGAGCCTCGTCGCCATGTCGAATTCCACCTCGATGCGGTCGCCCTTTTTCCAGGTACGGTCCACGCGCAGAAACTTGCCCGGCTCGATGCTCTCTGCGACGCGTTTGCCATTCACTGAAACGCGGGTACTCGCTCCCGCCCACGCCGGAATCCGCAGGTACACCGGAAACGCCTCCGCTTTTTCCGTGTCGAACGCAATTTCGGTCTGCGGTACGTGAGGGTAATTGGTCTTCTGCACCAGCGCCACACGCCCGCCGCCGGCGCGATTCCACGTCACCCGCGAGGGCACATAGAGATTTACATAGATTCCCTGGCCATCGTGAAAATACGAGCTGATGCCGTAGTCCGCCGTCACCTGCGAAAACGTGCCCGTGCAGCAGTGCCATTGATAGGGGTGATACACCTTGGAGCCGTCGTTGTTGTAGTCGGAGTAGTAGAACCCGTGCCCGTCTTTTTGGATCGGCAGCGCGCCCAGGATGCAGTTGTAGAGCACCCGTTCCATGCTGTCTCCGTAGCGGCTGTCGCGCGTAACGCGGGCGAGATAGCGCGTGATCTTGAAATGCGCATACGACCCGCAGGGCGTCTCGAAGCTGGAGTGGGTCTTGGTCAGGCTCTCGCCCAGTTCGCCTTTGCCCGGCTCGCGGAAGTCCTCGTTCGGTCCCCAGCCGCCGGTGGCAAAGCTCTGCGTCGTGCGCAGGAATTCAAATCCGTTTCTGGCGGCGCGCAGATGCTTTTCGCTGCCCAGCACCAGCCAGGCCTGCATCGCAGAGCTCATGGCGTTCACGTGGCTATACGCATGCTTATGGGGCAGAACGTTTTCGCCGTTGGCCAGCGGATCCCAATACCAGTCATCGGCAAGAAAGCGCACCGCCAGGTCCTTGTACCGGTCTCCGGCCCCGCGCTTGTAGGCGATGAACGCATTCTCCGGTAGCGTGTACGGCTCATCCCAGCAGAACGACTCGTCCTTGTGCGGCCGCTCGTACTGCTGCGCGCGCGACAGGCCACGCGGCGGCAAATGATCCCACACCGAATCCAGCGTCTTGTCCAGCACCTTCAGCGCGTCCGGCGCCGAGGCAAACTCGTGAGCGTCGAGCATGCCGATGGAGATCTTGTCGTACGTATACGCGGGGAAGCGGTTATCGTCCCAGAAATGCGGCGTGATGGCCGGCGCGAAATTGCGTACCAGCCGGTGCACCTTTTCCTGCGTGGCCTTATTGCCTGTGGCCGCGTAGTCACGCGAAAGGCCGGAGAGATACTGGCCGAAGCTATGCCCGGGCGCGAATCCATTGTTGGGACGGGCATCGAGATTTGCCAGTGGCGCCCAGCTGTACCAGCCGCCCATCTCTTCCCCCGGCGCAGGCAGGCCCGCGCGTTCCCGGAACGGCTTCAGCAGCGCGTCCTCATCGAGCGCGGCATAGAACGCGTGATTGGTATCGAACTGCCGGCGCAGCGGTCCTTCGAGCAGCTCGACATCGCCATAGCCGAACTGCCGGAGTGGCTCCGGCGTCGTTCCATTCGCCCACGATCGGCGCCAGGGCAACAGGGAACCCGCGGCCAGCGCGCCCGCGGTCTGAACAAACTTTCTGCGATTGGATTTCATGATGCTGCTCCGGGGATGGGGTCTGTGGTGCCGGAAGGCAGTCGCGCCCGGTCTTCCGAACCACCCTTTCAAGCATAGTCTTCCAAACCAGGAACAAAATTCCGTGAGGCCACTACAGTCCGTGTAACCGTCTCATCCATCAGGGTCCCTCAACACCGGTGGACCGCCATCTGAGAATCAACCTTGCATCGATCTCGCCCTCACTCCCCCCGGCCTGAGAGAATCATTTTACGGAGGCATCGCGTCAAACGACCATGGCGACTCTCGCTCAGGAACTTACTTTTGAACAGAAGCTGGACCAGCTTGCCCGTGTTGCCATCGAGGTTGGACTCGGTCTGAAGGCCGGGCAGGAATTGGTGATGACCGCATCCCTCGACGCCGTGCCCCTGGCTCGGCGTATCACTGAGCACGCTTATCGCGCCGGCGCATCGCTGGTCACCACCCTCTATGCCGATGATGACGCGATCCTGATGCGTTTCCGCCACGCGCCTGATGATGCCTTCGATCGCGCCGCCGGCTGGCTCTACGACGGCATGGGAGCGGCCTTCAAAAGCGGCGCCGCGCGGCTGGCCATCACCGGCGCCAATCCCCTGCTTCTTTCGAACGAGGACCCGGGCAAGGTGGCCCGCGCCAACCAGGCGGTTTCGAAGGCCTACCGGCCCGCCCTGGAGCTGATCACGCGCCACGAGATCAACTGGACCATCGTGGCTGGCGCTTCCCCGTCCTGGGCGGCCGCCATGTTCCCGGATGATACCCCGAAAGTTGCTCTGTCGAAACTGTGGGAGGCCATCTTCGCCACCACCCGCGTCAACGTGGACGATCCCGTAAGCAATTGGAAGGCTCATGACGCCGAATTGCACCAGCGCGCGGCCTTCATGAATGAGAAGCGTTACGCGGCCTTGCAGTATCGCGGCCCGGGAACGGACTTCCGCCTCGGCCTGGCCGACGACCACCTGTGGCTGGGCGGCGGCACCACTGCCGGCAACGGTCTCTACTGCATTCCCAATATGCCCACCGAGGAGATCTTCACCACGCCCCACAAGGACCGCGCGGACGGGACGGTGACAGCCAGCAAACCTCTCTCTTACCAGGGAACCATGATCGAGGGCATTCGTGTCCGCTTCGAGCATGGTCGAATCGTGGAGACGCACGCCACGCGCGGTGAAGAGGTGCTGCAGAGGCTGATTGCCACGGACGACGGCGCGGGGCGCCTGGGAGAAGTGGCGCTGGTTCCGCATTCGTCGCCCATCGCGTCCAGCGGCTTGATTTTCTTCAATACGCTCTTCGACGAGAATGCGGCTTCGCATATCGCTTTGGGCCAGGCGTACACGTCCTGTCTGCGCGAAGGAGACACGTTGACCAAAGAACAGCTCGCCGCCAAAGGCGCAAATGACAGCCTCATCCACGTGGACTGGATGATCGGCTCCGACAAGCTGGATATTGATGGAATCACCGCGTCGGGCATCGCGGAACCCGTGATGCGCGGCGGAGAATGGGTGTAGACAAGGCGAAAATTTTTCGGGGAATGTAAGACCTGGATCAGTTTCTCGACAAACGGTGCATCGAAGCAACATTTGCATCCAACAATGGTTAACGGCCGTCCCTCGGCCACCTGGGTCTCCATGCTCGAATCTGGGCTTCCGAGTTGAGATGAGCAAATCCATGCAGATATCCCGCGGAGCATTGATCTCATACATGGCGTTCGCGCCCCTGGCGTTTGCGCCCATCGCGTTCGGGCCCCTGCTGTTCGGCCAGGAGGGCCCGTCCAACCCCGCAAACCCGCCGACGTCCGCGACTGCGGCTCCAGCCGCGCCTATGCCCCCGTCCAGCGTGATCCAGCCGGCATTGAGCAGCGTGGAGAGCACGCTCAGTTCTCTCAAGATCGACAAGTGGAAGAAGGGCTCCATCCGCGAGGAGGCCGGGGAGAACGTCAACGCCATTCTCAAGGACTTGAAATCGAACGTTCCGCCCTTAATGGCCGATGCGGATAGCGCTCCTGGCGCACTGAGCAAATCACTCCCCCTGATGAAACACCTTGACGCCCTCTACGACGTGGTGCTGCGCGTCGAGGAAGGCGCGCGGGTATCGGCGCCGTCCGAGCAGGTGGATCAACTCGCATCCGTCCTCAAGCAGTTCGGGAGTGCGCGGATCCAGCTCTACGACAGCATGACCGAGAGAGCGGGCCTGGAGGAAAAGCGGGTCACCGATCTGCAAACCGAAATCAAGGCGCAAAAGGCCGCGGCCGAGGAACACAAGGCGGCGCCGGCGCCGGCGGCCGTCCCCTGCACCCCACCCAAGCCGGCCCCCAGGCGCAAGCGCGCCACGCCACCCAAGACCGTGCAACCCGCGCCCGGGCAGCCCGCCCAGACACCGCCCGCGCAGCCCAAGCCGCAGTAGTTTCAAATGCGGCGGAGAGCATCAACAGGACACTTCCTCCACTGCGCCGCCACGGGCGAACTCCGGTCGGGATGACAGTTGTGTGGTGGATTGAAAACGTGAATGACTCCGGGTTTGAAGACGCTCCGTACCTTGCGTCAGACGCTACAGCCGGTTAATGAGTGTCGCGATACACGCCGCCCCAAACCCGTTATCGATATTCACGACGCACACGTTGGGCGTGCACGTGTTTAGCATCCCCAGCAGCGCGGCTACCCCTCCGAACGAGGCGCCATAACCGAC
>DASXXV010000135.1:0-25283 GCA_036502905.1 Occallatibacter sp.
GCGCTGCTGCGGCTCACCTTCCATCCAGGGACGAACATGAGCGAGGCGCTCGCGCAGACCATCTCGTACGTGAATCGGGCGCGGGCCTTCATGCCGCCGGGGACGGTGTCGCCGTTCGTTATCCGGTTCGACGCGGGCACACTGCCCGTGGGCTACATTGTGTTTTCCAGCCCGTCGCGCACGCTGGGCGAGATCCAGGACCTGGCGCTCAATCGGGTGCGACCGGTATTCGCGACGCTGCCGGGGGTTTCGTCGCCGCCGCCCTTCGGGGGAAACCAGCGCACCATCGTGATCAACGTCGATCTGCAAAAGCTGCAGGCCTACGGACTTTCACCGCAGAGCGTGGTGCAGGCGCTGACCAGCGGCAACAGCATTCAGCCCGCGGGCAACGCGGATATCGGGACGACACATACGCTGGTGACCACGGATTCGACGGTTACGCAGATCAGCGATCTGCTGGAGATTCCGCTGAAGCCGGGGGCAGGCGCATCGGTCTACGTTCGCGATGTAGGCAGCGTGGCGGATGCTTCCGACTTACTCGCGGGCTATGCGCTGCTGAACGGAAGGCGAACCGTGTACATTCCGGTAACCAAGCGGCCGGACGCATCCACGCTTACGGTGGTGCAGGAGGTTCGCGACAACCTGGCGCGCTTCCAGTCGCTGGTTCCCGAAGACATCAAAATCACGTTTGAGTTCGACCAGTCGCAATATGTGCGCGACGCGCTGAACGCGGTGCTGCGCGAGGGCATCATCGGCGCCCTGTTGACGGGTCTTACTCTGCTCCTGTTTCTGCGCGACTGGCGTTCATCGCTTATTGTGGTGGTCACCATTCCGTTTGCGCTGCTGACCGCGGTGGTTCTGCTGCGGCTGGCGGGGCAGACGATCAACATCATGACTCTGGGCGGGCTCGCGCTGGCGGTGGGCGTGCTGGTGGACGAGGGCACGGTGCTGCTGGAGAATATACACGTGCACCTGGATGCGGGCGAGAAGGTGGCGCGCGCGGTGCATAGCGCCAGCCGGGAAGTGGCTCTGCCGCGGCTGCTGGCGATGCTGGCGGTACTGGCGGTGTTCCTCCCTTCGTTCTTCATGACGGGGCCGGCGCACTCGCTGTTTCTGCCGTTGTCGCTGGCAGTGGGTTTCGCGATGCTGGCTTCGTACCTGCTTTCGAGTTCGCTGGTGCCGGTGCTGGCCAACTGGATGCTGAAGCCCGCCGGACAGGCGGAGCAAGACAAGGAGCGTGAAGGCGGCTTCGCGCGCTTGCAGCGACGCTTCGCAAGGGCTCTGGAGCGGGCCATGGGAATGCGCGCGATTCTGCTGGTTGGGTACCTGGCGGTCGCCGTGCTGGTGCTGGTGCTGGTGGCGCCGCGTATCGCGGAAGAGCTTTTCCCATCGACGGCCTCGAAGCAATTCCGGTTGCGCATCGATGCGCCGGACGGGACGCGGGTTGCGGAAACGGAGCGCCTTGTGCAGGGCGTGCTTGCGGCCATTCGCGACACCGCGGGCGAAAAGAATCTCGACTTGAGCCTGGGTTATGTGGGGGTGCAGGCGTCATCGTATCCCATCAATGACGTGTTTCTCTTCACCAGCGGCCCCCAGCAGGCAATCATCAACGTCGGCCTGGCGCGAGACAGTTCCCTGAGGCTTGCCGATCTGGAAGACCAACTGCGAAAAAGATTGCCGCAGCAGTTTCCCAATGCGCATTTCTCGTTCGATCCCGGGGACCTGGTGAGCCAGACGTTGAACTTCGGGTCGTCGTCGCTGGCGGAGATCGCGATCACGGGGCCGCAATACGCGGACGTAGCCAGCTATGCGGAGAAAGTTCGGCAGAAGCTCGCGGGCGTCGGCGACCTCCGCGACCTGGAGTACGAGGAGCCGCTGCACTATCCCAGCATCGACATTCGCGTAAACCGGCAGATGGCGGGGCAACTGGGAACCACAGCGGACGCGGTGGGGGCGGCGGTTGTGTCCGCAACGGCGTCGAGCCGCTTCGTGGCTCCGAGCTACTGGCGCGATCCCCGGTCCGGGGTCAGCTATCAGGTGCAGGTGCAGGTTCCGCAGCCGAAGATGACATCGCTGGGCGATATCGCCAATATTCCGGTGAGCAGTTCGACAGGCACTCAGCCGCTGGTGAGCCAGCTTGCCGATCTGCGCACCACCACGGTTGCCGGGGAACTCGACCGGCAAAATGGGCTGTGGATGCTGGCGCTCTCCGCCAACCTCAGCGGCCGCGATCTGCGCGGGGCGCACCGGGAGATCACGAGGGCGATCGCGGCAGCGGGCACCCCTCCCCGCGGCGTCACGGCGCAGTTGCGCGGGCAGGTCAGCGCTTTGCAGGAGATCTTCGGGGAGCTGGCCATCGGGCTGGCGGCGGCGATCGGGGTGATCCTTCTGCTTCTGACCGCAAACTTTCAATCCGTGAGACTGGCGCTGGTGGTTTTGTCCACCGCGCCGGCGGTGCTGGCGGGCTCGGTGCTGATGCTTCTGCTGACGGGAACCACGCTGAACCTGGAGAGCTTCATGGGAACCATCATGGCGATCGGAGTGGCGGTTGCGAATGCGATTCTCCTGGTCACGTTCGCCGAGCAGAACCGCGCGCAGGGCGCGGACGCCATCGAAGCCGCGCGGGCGGCAGCGGTGGAGCGGCTGCGGCCGGTGCTGATGACCAGCCTGGCGATGATCGCCGGCATGATTCCCATGGCGCTGGCGATTGGCGAGGGCAGCGAGGAGACGGCTCCGCTGGGGCGGGCGGTGATTGGAGGGCTGGCAGCGGCCACGGTTGCTACGCTCTTTCTTTTGCCCATGGTGTTCGGGCTGGCGCAAGGCAAGGCATCAACGCAGTCCCGTTCGCTCGATCCGGAGGACCACGAAAGCCGGTGGTTCGAATTTGAAAAGGAGGTGGCGCGATGACCGCGAAACCAGAAAGGTTGGCCTCCGAAGCCGTGGCTCTCAAGTGGACGCGACTACGAGAGAGAGTCAACCTTGCACCACTTTCGACAGATCACCGTAAAGCTGGTTCCGCTATGCGAAAGATGCTGGTGGCAATGGCGGGGTTCGGATTGCTGACGGCGGGCTGCAATTCCGGCTCTCCGGACAAGGGCGGCGCGGCCGTGGCGGCAGCGAGCGGGCCCCCCAGCGTGAGCACGATTGCGGTGGTATCGAAGAAGCTCTCGACCACCGTGGCATTGCCGGCGCAGCTGGAACCCTACGAGCAAGTGGATATCTATCCCAAGGTGACGGGGTTCGTGGAGGCGGTGACGGTGGATCGCGGGTCGCACGTGAAAGAGGGGCAGGTGCTGGTGCGCCTGACTGCGCCGGAACTGTTGAGCCAGCGCTCGCAGGGCGAGGCGGGAGTGCGTGCGGCAGAGTCGCAACTCACAACGGCGAAGGCCAAACTGGCGTCGGACCAGGGGACGTACGAACACATGCAGACGGCGGCGAAAACTCCCGGAGTGCTGGCGGAGAACGATGTTGCCGTAGCCGGGCAGACGGTGAGCGCCGATAAGGGTCTGGTGGATGCGGCGGAGCAGAACGTGGCAGCGGCCCGCGAATCGCTGAAGAGCGTGAGCCAGGCGGAAGCCTATCTGACGATTACGGCGCCGTTCTCCGGGGTGGTCACCACGCGCAATCTGCACCCCGGAGCGTTGATCGGGCCTGCCTCGGGCGCGGGGGGAACGACGCCGATCCTGCAGATCGTCGATGACCGGCGATTGCGCCTGGTGGTTCCCATTCCCGAGGCGGAAGTCGGCGGCATGAAGGCGGGGCAGCCGGTTTCGTTTTCCGTGCCCGCGTATCCGGGGCAAACGTTCAAGGCTCCAATCGCGCGCATCGCTGAAGCCCTGGATGAGAAGTCGAGAACCATGCCCGTGGAACTCGATGTCAAGAATCTCCAGGCGAAGCTGGCGGCGGGAAGTTTCGCCACCGTGAGGTGGCCGCTGGATCGCGGGTATCCCACGCTGTTCGTGCCCACGACCGCAGTAACCAGCGATCAGCAGCACACGTTTGTGATCCGGGTTCGCAACGACAAGGCCGACTGGGTGACGGTGCAGACGGGACAGACGGTAAATGGCGAAGTGGAAGTGTTCGGGGACCTGGCGGCGGGAGACCAGGTGGTGAAGATCGCGACCGATGCGATTCATTCGGGGGATGCGGTGCGGGTGCAAATGGGGACGGCGACGCCTTCGAACTGATCTCGCGGCGATGCCATTCAGGCTTCGCTCCCAGGTCTCAGAAGCGAGACCTGGGGCACCCCGGTTCCTGCAGGAGCCCGCGTGACTGGGGTCACTTACAAGGTTTCAAAGCGAGTTTGACCATAGATGCAATTCCGGAAAACGGGAATAGCCCTCTATGTTCAACCGCCGGGAATTCGTGACTGCGGGCGCATTGGCGGGCGCCGCGGTAGCGGTATCCTCCACCGGCTGCCGCCGGACCAGCTTCGGCTTTCTCAAGGAGCATGATGCCGGCACGTTGGGCGCCATCTGCGACCAGATCATTCCGGCGGATGATTTTCCCAGCGCTTCGCAGGCCGGCGTGCTCACCTACATCGATCTTCAATTGATGGGGCACTATCGCCGCCATCGGAAGACGTACCTGGACGGTCTGGAGCAGGCCAACGAACTCAGCAGAAGCCGCTTCGGCGTGGACCTGGCCGGAGCTTTCCGGCTGCAGCAATTCGAGATCGTGAACGTAATCGAGGAGGGCAACAAGCCGTTCTTCGACCTGGTGCGTGCCCATACAATGCAGGGTTATTACGGAACTCCCCGGCATGGGGGCAATCGCGATGCGGTGAGCTGGCGCATGCTGGGGCTGGACGAACCGCCGCTGCGCGGGCGCGCGCAATATGACTTCACCGCGGATAGAAAGCGATGAAGCACGTAAACGCGGTGGTCGTAGGCGCGGGCGCGGCCGGAGGCATCGTCGCCAAAGAACTGGCCAGCGCGGGGCTCAGCGTGGTTCTGCTGGAACGCGGCAAATGGTACACGGCGCACGACTGCCGCAAGGACGACCTGCGCAACCAGCGGACGACGGTGCTGGGCAACGCATTCGGTCCGGACGACGATGGGCAGCCGCGGGTGGCGGTGGACGCCAACGGCGCGGTGCGCACGATGCTGCCCAGCGAGGGGAGCTACAACAACAACGCGGCGTGCGTGGGCGGCGGGACCCTGAGCTATGGCGCGCAGGCGTGGCGCTACATGCCGCAGGACTTCCGAATGCGTTCAACGTATGGCGCGCCCGAGGGCAGTTCGCTGGAAGACTGGCCGATCTCGTACGACGATCTCGAACCGTTTTACGAGAAGGCGGAATACGAAATCGGGATCTCGGGCGATTACTCGGGGACGCCATTCAAGGGACCGCGCAGGCGCGACCTGCCGATGCCGCCGCTGCCGCCGAATAAGGAATTCTCAATTCTGGAACCGGCTGCGAGGCGGCTGGGGCTGCATCCCTTTCATCTGCCCATGGCGCGCAACAGCGTTCCGTACAACGGGCGCGGACCATGCATGCGCTGCCGCTGGTGCTGCGGGTTTGCGTGCGAGGTGGACGCGAAAAACGGCTCGCAGAACACGGTAATTCCGGTGGCGCTGGCCACGGGCAATTGCGAATTGCGCACCGAGTGCATGACGGCCTGGATCCTGACGGACGATCGCGGCCGCGCGCGCGGCGTCACCTATATCGATGCCCAGGGAAGATGGCAGGAGCAGTCCTCCGACATGGTGGTGGTTTCGGCCTGCGCCATCGAGTCGGCGCGCCTGCTGCTGAATTCGAAAAGCAAGCTGTTTCCGAACGGGCTGGGCAATCGTTATGACCAGGTGGGGAGGCATTTGCAGGGACACCACTACACGGGCGCGGCTGGCTTTTTCGATTTCGACACGTACGACGATGTGGGTCCGGGGGCCAGCATCGCAGTGACGGACTACAACCACGGCACCCCGGGTCTGTGCGGCGGCGGGATGTTGGCAAACGAATTCATCCGCCTGCCGATCCACATGGTGGACCGCGTTCCCCAGGACACGCCGCGGTGGGGACTGGGACACAAGCAGGCCATGCGCGCATGGCATCGGCGCAGCATCGTGATCATGGGACCGACACAGCAGATTCCGACGGCAGCGGCGCGAGTGACAGTGGATCCCGGGGTGCGGGACAAGTGGGGCCTGCCGGTGGCGCGCGTCGAGGGCAACGTGCACCCGCACACGTTCCAGATCGGCGAGCTGCAATCGCAACGCGCCGAGGCGTGGCTCAAGGAAGCGGGCGCGATCCATACGCAAGCGACAGGAGGCCACCCGACGATGGTGAGCGCGGGGCAGCACCAGGCGGGCACGTGCCGCATGGGCCACGATCCGCGGGGCTCGGTGGTGAACAAGTTCTGCCAGGTTCACGAGGCGGATAACGTGTTCGTGATTGACGGCAGCGTACACGTGACGAACGGCGGCTTCAATCCGGCGCTGACCATCATGGCGGTGGCCTACTACGCGTCGGACGCACTGGTACGCCGATGGAAGGGGACGAAGTTCCGCTCATGAAACGGTGGCTGGTGTTAGGCTCATTGGCGATTGGGTCGCTGGCCGTGCTGGGCCTGGGCGGCACGTATGGAGCCACCCTGTACTACGCGGCGGGGCACGGCTCGGCGTGTTCGGACTGCCACGAGATGTCGGCGCGCGTGAGCGCCATTCATTCTTCGCCGCACCGCAACGCAGGCTGCACCGATTGTCACGAGGCAAGCTTGGCGGTCAAGCTGCGCCACGTCGGAGTGCACATTCTGCACGGCGCCCCGGAGGAGATTCATCTTCGCGAGGCCGACCTGAAACCCATGATGACAAAGTGCCAGGGATGCCATCAGCATGAATACGCGGCGTGGCATGCGGGCCCGCACAGCGTGACCTATTCCGATATTTTCCTGAACGCCGCACACAATACGAAGCGGCAGTTGATGAACGACTGTTTCCGCTGTCACGGGATGTATTTCGACGGTTCCATTCGAGACATGGTGCAGCCGGTGGATACCAGGGGACCGTGGCGCCTGAAGGATCCGGAGTTGGCGGGCGAGGCGGCAATTCCCTGCCAGTCGTGCCACTGGGTTCATCGCGAGGGAGAGATTTCAGAGAAGCCCGCGGAGCGGATTTCGGTTGCGGGACGACCGGTGAACGATTCGGTTGGGTTGTATGACCGGCGCGAGCAAATGCATTTCGCGGCGGCTTCGCTGGCGATTCCCGCGGTGTACGACGGGGCGAAGAAGCTGAAGGTCAGCCCCGATCCGCGGCAGGCGCTTTGCTACCAGTGCCACGCCCCCCGCCAGCCGGAAACGGGCAGCATCGCGGCGGCCAACCATTGGGGACCGCAGGCCGGTTCCGGCGACGACCGCACGCCGATGGGCGTGCACCAGGGCCTGAGCTGCGTGTCGTGCCACAACCGGCACAGCGAGAGTGCACGGGCTTCCTGCGCGACGTGCCATCCGGTCATGTCGCATTGCGGAATTGACGTGGAGAAGATGGATACCACGTACATGAACAAGGCCAGCCGGCACAATGTTCACTGGGTGAAGTGCGCGGATTGCCATGAGCGCGGGGTGCCGCAGGTAAAGACGAAGGATGCTCTGGTCGCAGGGAATTAAGCCATTTAAAAAAACCTGCGAATCCCAGGTCTCAAATCGAGACCTGGGGCACCCTCGAAAATTGGCAGGCCACTCCGTTGCTGTGCCGGGTCAGATGCGGAGGAACAGGCGCTTCTTATACATCCAGTAGAGGCAGAGCCAGTAGAGCAGCATCACTGTAAGGCCGACCATGAACGGCTCGAGACCCGTTCCGAAGATGCGGAAGATCCCATACCCGAAGTTGACATGCAGGTTGGTAATGAAAAAGTCCTCCCACAGGTGGGCGATCATGTAGGCGGCGATGGAATTCATGCCCACCACCACCAGCGGGAATGCCCAGCGGCGATGGCCTTTCACGTCGATGATCCAGGAGAAGGCGGCCAGGAAATACATGCATACGCCGCCGCTGAACAGGGTCCAGCTCGGGGTCCAGATGCGCTTGACGATGGGGCAGATTCCGGTGAAATGCAGAACCAGTGCCGCGGCCATGAGGATAGCGCCGGCAATGAACAGTTTTTTGACGGGGATCCTGGGCGCGGCAGAGCGTAACCACTCCCCGACCCGGAGGCCGAGCAGCATTGTTCCCAGCGTGGGAATAAAGCTGAGCGTGAGATATCCGCCCTCGTTGAAGCGGAATGGGGACACGCGCGGGAACAAGTTGAGGAACCAGACGTCAAAGGCCTGCCCGAGATTGCTGTTCTTGTTCCAGTGGGAGGCGAAGCCGGTGAAATTGTGTATCCAATTCTGGGGAACGCCCACGGCGGGGTAGTTGAACCCTGGACCGGGCGCGGGGTACAACGCCCAGGCCAGCCAGTAGCCGAACAAGATGGCGCCCAACGCCGTCCATTGCCATTTGGGGCGGCAATAAGCCAGCAGGAACGCGAACGTGTAGCCGAGGCCGATCTGGGTAAGAGTGTCCTCGAACGTGAAGTAGGTGATGGGCTGGCCCAGGGAGCGCAGAAAGAATCCCAGGATCACCAGCAGAAAACTGCGCCAAACGGCGTGGAGCACTTGCCTCTGAAAACTCTCGCCTTTGCGAACGCGGCTGGCAATGGAGTAAGGCATCGCCACCCCGACCAGGAACGTGAACCCCGGCTGGATAGTATCGTGGAGGCTCATTCCGGCCCACTCCACGTGACTCTGGTTAAAGCCGAGGATGCGCCAGAAGACGCTGTCGGGGAAGGCGCGTGAGACAGCGGCAAATCTCATAACCTCGCCCATCATGAGCAGCATCACCAGGCCGCGATAGGCGTCGACGGCTATGTTGCGCGGGGGAGCGGCTGCGGAGTTGAGTGGGCCTGTTGTGCCAACAGCTGCAGATTTTTCGACACTGGCGGTCGCGTGCATGCGGGTTCCCCTTTTCCTTTGACCTTACACCGGAGTTATATCTCTTTTAGCCCTCATCCTGAGCCGCGAATCCTTCGACTGCGACCGGCGCATGGCCGATCTGCGGACGGGATGGAAGGTCTTGCTGGAAGGCGTGCCGGAGATCACGGTCTCTCAAAAACGCGGCGTGACCAACATCCGCGATTGGCCGTAAGGTAGCACATCGGAAATACGGCGCGCCAACCGCGATCCCGAACCGCCACCAGCGGCGGGCGGGATCAATGGGTGCCGGCCAGTCGGTGCAGACGCTCGCTTACATTCCAGAAGGCGCGTCCGTCGTGATAGGCGGCCTTCCAGATGGAGCCCTTGTCCTGGGAAACCGGCGTGCCATCGGCGGTGGTGAGGTTATGGAGTCCGTGGTACCGGGCGTCAATGGTGCGGTCCCGGATGAACGCCCATTGGGCGAGAAATCGCTGGAAGTAGACCGGGTTCTGCTGGCCGTAGCGCTGGTGCATTAAAAGGAGGGCGTTGAGACCCTCGACCTGGACCCACCATTCCTTATTGGTGTCCTCGGGCTTGCCGAAGGTGGTCCCGTCCTGAAAGAACCCGCCGTTCTTTTCGTCCCATCCATAAGCGAGCGCGTGGTCCACCAGCATCTTTGCCATGCGCTCGGTGTTCGGGCCAGCCTGGCGGTGCAGGACCTCGTCGGTTTCGAGCAGGAGGTACGCAGTCTCGACGTCGTGGCCGTAGGAGTCGTGATCGGGAATGGGCTGCCAGGCGGGGGTGAAGTAGAGATTCATCACTCCCGGCTCGACGCAGATTCTGTCGCGCACGATGGCCAGCATCTCCTCCAGGCGGGCCCGGAGCGTGGGATCGGGCCACACCTTGTAGAGTTCCGTGAAGGATTCGAGAAGATGGATGTGGGTGTTCATGGACTTGTATCCGGCGGGGCCGATGGGCGCCGTCTCCACCTGTCCGTCGGGCGGGTGCGGGATTATGGGCTGGCCGTCGCGCGCGAGCCACTCGAAGTAGCCGCCGTTGGGGGTGTCATGAGCATGCTTGTCGATCCAGAGAAAGGCGTCTTTGGCCAGCGCCAGGGCGCGCGGGTCGCCGCTGGCCTGGTAGGCGGCGGCCAGGCCATAGATGCAGAAGCCGATCCCGTAAAGATGCTTGCGATCGGTAAATTCCGGGGTGATCCTGCCGTCATCGTCGAGTCCCCAGAAGAATCCGCCGTCCTGCTTGTCCCACAGAACGTTCTGGAGGAAATCGACGCCCTGGCGCACGATGGGCGCGAACTGGTCCTTCATTGCGGGCTCGCGCAACACCACCTGCGAGGCCACCCAGGTCATGCGCCCCTGAAAGACGGAGAATTTGCCGTCGCTGGGCGCCCACTTCCAGTCGCGGGTGAAATGGGAGTGGAAGCCTCCCTTTTCTTTATCGACGGATCGCGGGAACCACACGCCGAGGACGTCGTTGTGCAGCGCATTCTCGACTTCGCCTGCCAGCCGAAGGTAGGTGTCGCGGTCCGGCGGCGGGACGGACGACTTCGGCTGCGCAAAACACGAACACGCGCACAGCAGGAACGCGATCGCGAGGTTTTGCAGCTGAAAGAAATATCTCCGCATGGGTTAGCTCGCGAAGAATGCTAATAGGAAAGCCAGGCGGGTGTATAGCCGACGCATCGGCTCCCAGGTCTCAGAATCGAGACCTGGGGCACCCCGCAACTACGTCGGCCGCAGGCGATTTTACTCCGCCCGCAAGGCGTCCACCGGGTTCACGGCAGCGGTGCGGCGCGAGGGAACATAGCTGGCCAGCATCGCGGCTCCGCACAAGGCAACGATCGCCAGGAGATACGTGAGCGGGTCCATGGGGCTGACATGGAACAGCAAGGAACTCATCAGACGGGTGGCTGCGAAGGCCAGAACCAGTCCGCAAGCGATGCCGCCGCCGGCCAGCGCGAGGCCCTGCCGGACGAACATGCCGGTGATCATGTTGCGTTGCGCGCCGAGGGCGATACGAATACCGATTTCGCGGGTGCGCTGCGACGCGGAGTACGCAATGACGCCGTAGAGTCCCACCACGCCCAGGAGCAGGGCGATGCCGGCCGCGATGCCCAGCATGACGAGGGTGAACGAGGTTCGCGACATGGATTTCTGGTAGTAGTAGTCCTGGGTGCGCACGTCAGTGACAGGAAGGTTGGCATCGACCGACCAGACCGCCTGGCGCACGTCTTTCATCAAGCTTTCAGAACCGGCGCGGGGGGTGCGAACGGCGACCACGACGAAGCGCCGGACAGTGAACATGTCGCTCTCGAAGTGCGTCAACAAGGTCGGCCAATAGGCGAAGGCGGGTGCATCCTTGCTCATGCCGTCGTCGTGCACATTGCCGGTGACGCCGACGATTTCGCGCCAGTCATCCTTGCTGCTGACGCGGATATGCTTACCCAGCGCATTGGCGGCGCTGCCCCAGAATTCCCGGGCAAGGTTCTCACTCACCATGCCGATGGGGCGTTTCTGGTAAACCTCGTCCCAGGTGAAGTCCCGGCCTGCAACGATGGGGATGCCGAGGGTCTTCAAGAAGCCCGGGGCGCCGAAGATGAATTTGCGCAAGGGCGGCATGCTATCGCCGGTTTGGATTTTGTCCTGGGCAAAGACCGGGTCATGCCAGCCGTTTCCATCCATGGGAACGGAGCCACCGAAGCTGACCGATTCGACGCCGGGGATCGCCGCGATCTTCTGCATGATTTCGTGCTGCATGCGAAACACGTCGTCATCCTTGGGCACATCGGCTTCGGAGATGCCAAAGCGAAATGTCTGGATCCTGGCGGTGGTGTCGTAGCCGGCGTCGACATGGATGAGGGCGCGGAAGGTGCGGATCATGAGGCCGGAGGAGATGAGCAGCACGAACGCGAGGCTGACCTGGATGACTACCAGCGTATTGCGCGTGCGATGGCGTTCGCGGCCCTGGCTCATCGTCCGGCTTCCGCGCAGGCCGGTTGCCACCCGGGTGCCGGCATAGCGGAGTGCGGGGACGGATCCGAAGAGCAGGCTGCAGAAGAGCGACACGAGCAGCGTGAACACCAGCACCTTGAGGTCGATGCCGATATCATGCAGGCGCGGAAGCGCGTCCGGACCAAGTGCGACCAGCAGGCGCAATGCGCCCCCCGCGAGCACCAGGCCAAGCGCACTGCCCAAGACGCCAAGCACGGCGCTTTCCAGCAGGAATTCCCTGGCGATCCGCCATGGACTGGCGCCCAGGGCCGAGCGCACGGCCAGTTCCTGGTGGCGGCTCTCGGCCCTCACCAGCAGGAGGTTGGCGACATTGGCGCAGGCTATCAGCAGGACGACGCCGATGCTTCCCATCAGCACCCATAACACTTTGCCCACGTCGCCGATCACGTCGCGGGTGAGGGGCCGGATGTTGGGTGCAATCCTGGCCTTGTGGAAGAGGTCCATGCTGAATCCCGGCGGAGCAGGAAAACTGGCGAGCACAATCGGCCACAGGCGGGCCACGTCGGCGTTGGCCGCCTGCAGGGTGACCCCGGGTCGCAGACGGGCGACTCCCTCATAGCTGAACTGGCCGAGCGTGACTTTGCTGCGATCGAGGCGCAGGGGCAGGAACAGCGAGGGCTGTTCCCAATCGAGGAAGCGGAATCCCTTCGACATGACGCCGATGACCTGGCGCGCCTTGCCATTGACCTGGATGGTTTGGCCTACGATGGAGCGATCGGCGCCGAAGCGGCTCTGCCAATAGTCATAACTGAGCATCACCGTCTCAGGGCTGGAGGGGTTATCGTCGACCCGGTTGAACCAGCGGCCCAGCAGTGGTGTGACCCCCAGAATGGGGAGAACGCCGTCGGTCAAATCGAGGGCCTGCACCTGCTCGGGATTGCCGCGCCCGGTGACGCTGACGGAATCGCCCTGGTAGATTCCCACATCTTCAAACACGCGGTTCTGCTCGCGGTAGATGAAGTAGTTGGAGGGCGCCATGTTCACATCGTCGAGGTTGAGTCCCGGCGCAGTATGCCAGACGCCGACCAGCGCCTCGGGATGGGGATAGGGCAGCGGCTTCAGCAACACGCCTTCCACGACGCTGAAGACGGCGATATTGGCGCCCACCCCGGCTGCCAGGGTGATGAGCGTGACCAGGGTGAATACAGGGGCACGCCACAGACGCCGCGCAATCTGCGTGAGCTGGTTGGAAAACGAATTCACGATCGGAACCTCCGGAGGGCGTCTCGGGTGCAGCGCACGACAGCTCCCTATTGGGTGCTACGGTGCGGCCTGCGGTGAGGTTCCGGGGACGCCCAGGTTTCAACAACTCTGTGACGAACCCATAGATTCGTGGGGACGAACGGCAAAGTACGAAGATTTTCGTTGACACTTACGAAGGGCTTCGTATAACGTCTACTCATCATGACGAAGGCGTCTACATCTCTACCTCGTCCGACTGAATCAGAATTGGAGCTCCTGCGAATCCTGTGGGAGAAAGAGCCGGCCACGGTTCGCGAGATTTACGATAGGCTCAACGAGGAACGGCCCTCGGGATACACCACGGTCCTGAAGCTGCTGCAGATTATGACCACCAAGGGACTGGTGGTTCGCGACGAGGCCAGCCGGGCGCACGTGTATCGCGCTGCCGTCACCCAGGACGCGATGCAGAGCAAGCTGCTCAGGGACCTGAGCATGCGTCTTTTTTCCGGCTCGGCGGCGCAACTGGCACTGCATGCGCTGGCCATGGAGCCGGCAAGCCAGAACGATCTCGATGAAATTCGCGCACTGATCGAACGCAAGCGATTTCCGCACTCGCAGAAGGAGCGGCCATGACCCACACCCTTGAAGCCACCGCCTGGACCCTGATGCATTTCTGCTGGCAGGCCGCCGTGATCGCCGGGCTGTACCGCATCTCCAGCCTGGCATTGGCGCGCCGGAGCAGCAATACCCGGTATGTATTGGCCTTATCGGCGATGCTGGCGATGCTGGCAGCCGCGGTGTTCACGTTTGGGTGGGAGGCGCGCACGGCGGCGGCGTCCCCTTCTCCGGCTGTTTCGCCCACGATGAACAGCGGCCTGGCAATCGGCGACTTTCCCCGCGTGGTCGCCCCCGGACACGTTTCGGCAACGCAAGCGGCCGCGGACGGCGCGCAACTGATACATTCCATCCCCAACCTGGCGGGCTGGATTGATGCGTTCTGGGTGGTGGGCGTGCTGGGGCTTTCGATTCGCGGACTGGGCGGATGGTGGCTGATTCATCGCCTACGCGCCTCGGCCTTGCCGCAAGCGCCGGAAGCGGTGTGCGCAGCTTTCCGGCGTATCTCGGACGTGCTGGGGCTGAACAAAGCGGTCTTGCTGCGGGTATCGAATGCCATCGGCAGTCCGATTACCGTGGGCGCGGTGCGCGCCATGGTGCTGCTGCCCGCCTCGGCCATTACCATGCTCGGTCCTGAAGAACTCGAAGTGGTGCTGGCGCATGAGCTGGCGCATGTGCGCCGCGCCGACTTTTTCTGGAACCTCGTACAGACGCTGGTGGAAACGCTTTTCTTCTTCCATCCGGCGGTGTGGTGGGTGAGCGGCCGCGTCCGCCAGGAACGGGAACTGTGCTGCGATGATCTCGCGTTGGAGATCTGCCCCAATCCCGTGGTCTATGCCAGCGCGCTGTTTCATCTCGAGGAGCATCGCTCGCGGCAGATGCGGCTGGCCATGGCGCTGGACGGTCACCAGTCTCCACAAACGCTGCGCATGCGCATCGCGCGCATCCTGGGGGAAACCATGCCCATGAGCGCCCATCGCTCGCTTCGTCCCTTTTCCGCGGCGGCTGTTTTTGCGGCGGTGGTAGTTCTGCTGCTTCCGGCGCCGCAGGTGATTGCGGGGCTGGCTCCGTCGCCCTCGCCGAGCGCGATGGTGTCCGTGACCCAAACGCCGCATCCGGCGGCGATCGTAACGTCGTCGCAGGCCGCGGTATCCAAGCCCCATCCCGGAGTTGCGCCGGCTGCGGCGAGAGTTGCTCCCGAGCCAATGCAGATGGCGCAGGCCGAGCCGCAGAATGCAACCCCGGCGCCTCCCGCTTCCGCGTCTGCGCCCAAGTCTACCTATATCGATCGCATGAAGGCGGCCGGGTATGACGTGGACCTGGACAAAATGATCGCCATGAAGATCCAGGGCGTAACGCCGGAATACGCGCGCGCCATGGGGCAACTGGGGTTCGGCAAGCTGAGCGCCGACGATCTGATTGCCTGCAAGATTCAGGGCGTCTCGGCGGATGCCATCGCCGAGTTTAAAAAACAGGGCCTGGAAGTGAACTCGATCCACGATGCCATCTCGTACCGCATCTTCGCGGTCACGCCGGAATTCGCCGAGGGGATGTCCAAGGCGGGCTTTAAGAATCTGGACTCCAAGAAGCTGGTTGCACTGCGCGTGCAGGGCGTGACGCCGGAATATGCGCAGTCGATCGCGCAACAGTACCCGGGGGCCACCGTCGATGACGTGATCAAGACCAAGATCTTCAACATCAACTCGGATTTCATCGCCCAGGCCAAGGCCCACGGATTCACAAACCTGTCGCTGGAGAAGCTGGTGCAGCTCCGGATTTCGGGAATTTTCGACGACGAATCCGTCAAGCCCTAAGCTCCGCACACCTTCAGTAATTCTCCGTCCCAGCGGGATTATCCCGGTGGATGGGCGCCGCTCCGGCCAGGAGATCCCTCGCGCATTTTTCTGAAAGGAGATGGCAATGAAACAGGGCGTACTGCTTTGCGTTACCACCCTGCTTGCGGCTTCGCTTCCGTCGTGGGCCGGATCGCTCGCCCCGCTGCACTCCCGGTGCTATATCAGTGCCGACGAAGATTCCGGGAGACTGCGGTTGCACATCCCGTCGGATGACTGCGGAGAAGCACGCGATTGCGGCAGCAATTTCAGCAGCGACTCGCTCGATCGTCTTACTGGAATCACGCGCCCGGATCTGGCCCGTGAAGGTGCGACTCTTACGGCGACGCTGGCCGCCGAGGCGGGGACCTTCACCTGCACAGGAACGGTCCACGATGGCGAGCTTGCGGGCCGATCGGTGTTCACGCCGGACCAGGGTTTCGTCGACCACATGGGACGGATGGGCTTCAGCGGGTACGATTCCGAGAAGCTGATGGCCTATGCCTTTATGGACGTGAGCAGCGGGTGGGTCCAGTCCATGCAAAAAGCCGGTGTTCAGGGAATGACGGTGGACAACCTGCTTGCACTGCGCATATTCAAGATTGACCCGAACTACATTCACAGCATCACGTCGATGGGTTACGAAATGCCCGACGCGGACAAGCTGATCGCCCTCAAGGTGCAGGGGGTGAATGCCGAAGAGGTCCGCCAGATCCGCGCGCTCGGGTATCAACCAACGCTGGACGAGTTGATCCAGATCCGCATCTTCAAAATCACCCCCGAGTTCATTCGCCGCATGCAGGACCGTGGATTGAAGAACCTGACTATCGGCAAGCTGGTGCAGATCCGGATCTTCAAGCTGGACGAATAAGAAACTGCCGGATTGGTCAGGACGGAAGGGCGAACGCATTGGTGCGTCAGCCGTCTATGATAAATAATCTGACATGAACCGCAGCCGCCGACCGGTCATTATCGACACAGACACGGCTTCCGACGATGCCGTCGCGCTAATCATGGCGCTGCGCTCGCCGAGTATTGAAGTCAAGGCCATCACCGCGGTTGCCGGCAATGTTCCGGTTGCGCAGGCCGCGCGAAACGCACTTTTCACCGTGGAACTTTGCGGCGCAGACGTTCCGGTTTTCGTTGGCGCCGCGAAGCCGCTGGAACGGGAACTGCAGATTGCCGACTGGTTTCACGGGAGAGATGGATTAGGCGATCAAAGCTACGCGCCCACGCGTCCTGCCGCCACAGGAGACGCGGTTGACGCCCTGATCTCAGTTGTCCTGGCAAATCCTGGTATCGAACTCATCACCCTGGGGCCCCTCACCAACGTGGCACTGGCACTGATCCGCCGGCCCGAACTCGCTCGATCGATAAGCCGGTGCGTGATCATGGGGGGAGCGCCCTGCTGCGAAGGCAACGTGACACCCGCGGCGGAGTACAACATCTGGGTCGATCCCGAGGCCGCTCGCATGGTGTTTGCGTCCGGCCTGCGCATCGAGATGATCGGATGGCACCTGTCGCGCTTCGATGCGGTCCTGAACGAGCGAGAGATTGAGAACGTGCTGGCGTTGGGTACGCCACAGTCGGAATTCGCCGTTCGAGCCAACAGCACCGCGGGGATTGCCTATCAGAAACAGACGGGCCAGAAAGGCATATCTCTTCCCGATCCGGTCGCGATGGCAGTGCTGCTGGATCCGAAACTGAAGCTCGCGGTCAGCCGGCACTATGTGGCCATTGAATGCAACAGCGACCTGACCAGGGGAATGACCGTGGTGGACCGCCTGGGTGTGGCGGCGGACCCCAGGAATTTCCGTACCTGGAGTTCAGTGATTGAAACCGGCCATACCATTGAGATCTGCTGGAAGCTGGACGTGCCAGGATGGAAATCGGCGCTCTTCGATGCATTGAAGCATAAATAGGGATGATGAAACGCCGGCGTTCGACACCGGGAATGGCGCATGTGTGCGCCGACCCGCAATGTCACCAGTTCCGGAACGGTTACGCTGATCGTGAAATAGCACCGGCGACTAAGGACGAGGAAAGCTGATGGCATAGCTGGAGGTACCGGGCGGCCAAATCGGCTGGGACGGCTTTCTAAGGTGCGGTGCTTGCTATGGAGGATCGAGGTTTCCGCGATCGGGGGGAAATCGGGTAGTTGCGAACCCTGGATCTCCGGGATGAAATTATTTGCATGAGTCATCCGATTTCGTGACAGGAATCGGCCAGGATTGTCGCTTCTTAAAATAGGGGACATTGAGATTGGCGGAACACCGGGTGATCGGACCTGGCGTACGCCGTCCCCAAGGAGATTAAGCAATGGCACAGGAAGCAACCACCGTCGCTGAAGCCAGAAGGATCCTGGACGAGGTATTCGATCCGGGAAGAAACGATCGCCTCGCCGGTTACCGCGACGACTATGCGAAGATGCTCTACTTCTTGTCAGACAAAGACTTGTTCGAGGCGGGACTCGTGGAGCTAACCAAGAGCCTCTGGGAGCTCTACGGTCGCAAGGACGATGACGCCAAGAACAAGTTTTCCACCAGCCTGCTTCAGTACGGTGTGCTGGCCGGCTTTCCCGCCCAGAGCGTGACGATTCTGGCAGCCGGAGACGACGACTATCCTACCTATCTGAAGAATGGAATTCTCATCAAGGACGAGATGGATCTGCTGCACGGAGAGTACGCCCATTCGCTGCAATGGTTGGCTGCCCATGCCGTTCGCGACCGGCTGAAGCTCTCAAAGTCCGCAGGAGAGCTCTATCGTGCGCTGGGAGAGACCGGCCTGAAGTCCTCGGTGAATGTCTGGCACTATTACAAAAAGGGAAAGAAGAACGTTCTGGACAAGGTGCACCTTTGGGCTTACCTGGTAGATAGTTTCCCCATGAGCATGGTGGGAGATAACAACCAACACGCCAACAACAACTCGCTTTTCACCACCACGTACCGTTGTCCCCAGAATTTGACCAACTACTTGTTGAATCTGTCGGCGCCCACTCATTTTCTTGCCCGCTATCTGCAATGGAGATATCTGAAGAGGCAATTCATGACCAAACCTGATACGTCGGGTTCGGTGAAGATCTCAACCGGAGCCACGATCAAAAACTATGCCGGCCAGAAATATGGCAAAAACCCGGATTACACTGCGCTGCCGGGTGAAACCGGATGGGTTCGAAACGGATCGCCCGTGGCCCCGGATCCACCCAAGCAAAAACCGGCACCCACCCAGAGCGGGAAGACCTTTTACCAGGCGACATTTCACGGCCGGACCGGCTGGATCACGGGAAACTGGGATCACGTGTAACGCCGGGCGGGACTTCTTCGGCCAGTTTGCATACGTTGCAGGAAGATCCACGAGGCGATCAGCTTGCCTTTTCGTGGATCTTTTCCCTGCCCTGACTCTGCAAACAACGAACAAGCTGATCCAACCCACCCCGCCTGCGATATGGTGAGGCTACAGGTTGAACTCGGGAGAGGCTGACCCGAGGAGGCTCGCTTCAGAATGGATCTGGAAACTCAGCAGGGTGATCCGATCAGAATTCTGGTGATCGGTTGCGGGAACATGGGTGCGGCCCACGGGCGCGCGTATCGCTCTATCCCGGGCGTTGAGATTGCCGGCCTGGTCTCGCGCGGGCCAAGCAAACACCGGCTTGCCGGGAGCCTTGCGCTCAACGTGCCCCTATTCGAAGACGTGGATGTTGCGCTGGCCAGAACCTCCCCGGACGCGGTGTGCATCGCAACCTATCCCGACACGCACGAACAGTTTTCTCTTGCCGCGATTGCCGCGGGTTGTGATCTGTTTGTCGAGAAGCCGCTGGCTCCGAGCACCGAGGCGGCGCGACGCATCATCTCGGCAGCTCAGAAGGCAGGAAGGCAGCTGGTCGTCGGCCACATTCTCCGGCATCACCCGACGTGGCAGAAATTTATCGCCATCGCGCAAACGCTGGGCCGGCCGCTGGCGATGCGCATGAACCTGAATCAGCAGAGCTCCGGAGATGCCTGGCGGGTCCATCGCAGCCTGCTCGAGTCGGCTTCTCCGATCGTGGATTGCGGCGTGCACTATGTCGACGTTATGTGCCAGATGGTTTCGTCGAAGCCGCTGCGGGTCTCTGCGATCGGCGCGTGCCTCGCGCCCGGCTTGCCATCCGGACGCTGCAATTACGGGCAGTTGCAGATCGCTTTCGAAGATGGCTCGGTCGGCTGGTACGAGTCCGGATGGGGTCCCATGATGAGCGAGACGGCGTACTTTGTGAAAGACGTGATCGGGCCGCTCGGCGCAGTTTCCATTCAGAGTATCCATCCGGAAGGGAAAGGCGCGTCGGCCGACGTGGAAAGCCACGTCCGTTCCAATGCGATCCGGATTCATCGCGCGGAGCTGGACGCATCGGGCAAATTCGTTCATGCCGACGAATGGCTGGAGTTGCCGGATGAGCCCGACCATGACGCGCTTTGCCTTCGTCAACAGGAGTTTTTCGTGCGCGCGATCCGGAAGCGCCTTGACCTCTCGTCGCATATAAGCGGCACGTTCGCCAGCCTGGCAATCGTTCTTGCCGCGGAAGAAGCTATGCTCACGGGGCGGCCGGTAGACCTGTCGGGTGTGTCGGGCCTGTCGGGCCTGCCAGGCCTGTCGGGTGTGGATCTATACCTGCCGGCCTACCCTGCGCAACCCGCATAGATTCACGTTCCGCACCGTCGAGGGAGACGGGGCTTTTATTCCGGCGCACTACATGGAACGGGCGCGAGCCAGTTCCACGATCTTTTGGATAATGTCCGTGTACGAGTAGCCGGCTTTCCTGGCTGCCATGGTGAATTCGGCGGCGCTGGCCAGCCAGGGGTTGGGGTTGGCTTCGATCACGTACACTTCGCCATTCTTGTTCAAGCGCATATCGATGCGGCCATAGTCTCGCAGTTTGAGGGCGCGATAGGCGGCCAGCGCGGTGTCCTGAAGTTTCCTGGTGGTTTCCTCGTCGAGGTCTTCGACCGGTGCGGATTTTGTCACCTTGTAGGCCTCAGTCTCATGATCGAACTTCACGTCCTGGGTGGCGATCCGCGGAGTACCTTTGGGAAGCTTGGATAGGTCGAGTTCGACCAGCGGCAGCACCTCGGCGTTTTCGTTGCCGAGAATGGAAGCGTAGATTTCGCGGCCTTCGATGTATTCCTCGATGAGCGCCGGGCTGTCGAATTCCTCGTGAATGTAGTGGATGCGCTCCATCAGCTCTTTTATGCTCTCGACCACGGAACCGCTGTCGATGCCGATGGATCCGTCTTCGGAGACCGGCTTGACGATCAACGGAAACTCGATATCGTGCGAATGATCGGTAAGGCCTTTATACGAAGTTGCGAAGTTCGGGGTCTTCACCTTGTGAAAGTCGAAGATTTTTTTGGCGATCGACTTGTCCTGGGCAAGGTAGTGAGCCTGCGGGCCGCTTCCGGTATACGGAATGTGCAGCAGTTCCAGGTAGGCGGCGATGTTCTTGTCCATGGTGTCGTCGCCCGCGTAGGACTCTGTGAGGTTGAAAATGAGGTCTGTACTGCATTTCGCGAGCGCTAACAGGGATTGGTTCTTGCCGTCGAGCAAATGATACGAAGGCTCGTGCCCGAGTTTCGTCAAGGCTTCGAAGATCTCTTCGCGATCGTACATTGGATGTTTCTTGATCCGGCGCTTGCCGTCCTTGCCGCGCGCCGCCCTGAGCGGCTCCGGCTCAGGCTCCGGCGGGCCCTCTTCCCAGGCTTCGTGCAGTATTGTGACTTTCAGATTCGCCATGACGCCTCGAAGCTCTCCTGGAGTCATCCGCATCCTCCCAAATGACGGATGCGAAGCCCAATCAGGGCAGAATGAACTTGCCCCGAGTGATGTAGTTCATCGCCAGCGCGGTCGCATAGACAGTGACTTCGGTCAAGTATTCTCTCTCACATTTTATGTCGGCGCGCAGGCCCAGGTCGCCTATTTTCGCTTCGATGGTCTCCACCAGCTTCTTGACCAGCGGACGTTGAACACCGGTCCAGTAATTCACCTTGTCAATCAGGACCTTGCGATTCTCCCGGAGGAGATCGACCGCCGGGCGAACATCGTTCCTGCGCCGCTTCGATACATTGAAGATGTCGCGCAGATCGGTATCGAGGGGAAGATCGCCGGGGGAGAGCTGCTGATCGAGCGCACGCTGATAGAACTCGGCGACTGTCACATCCATTTCGTCGACCGTAATATCGGTGTCGCCGTGGGCGAAGACGGGGTCGGCATCGCCGAGTTTATGGCCAATGCGATCCATGTAGAGCAGCTTCTTCATCGCGCCCCAGCCTTTATATCGCGCGCGCCAGTTGGAGCGCGGCGTCAACCACACCGCAAAGGTCTCGGCGAAGTCTTCGTCGGGATGCTTTTGCGCGTACCAGCCTTCCATGTGCCGCACGAACTGCCGGGAGAACGGGACGGGCTTGTAGCTGTCGCGGTAAGGCCGCCGGAACGGCCCAAAGAGGCCCCGCCATTCCGCCGTTTTATATAGCGCGTAAGCGTAATTGAAGGCGTGGCCGGCCTCGTGCCGCATGTACATCATGATCTGGCGCGTGTCCTCAATGTCGTTCATTTCCGATTCAAGGCGCTGCAGATTCGGATCGGCCAGGTAGAACGGGATTCCGATAACCGGCTCCATATTCGGGCAGCCCCATTCATCGGTGAGGTAGCACTTGGGACGGAATTTTTTCAGTCCCTTGGCCTCCAGCTCGCTGTAGAGTTGCTGGACGAAGCGTTCGAGGGGGGAGCCTTCCAACCTCAAGCCGAGTTGCTGGATCGGCTTGGAGAGAATTTCCTGGACCTCTACCGGCGCTTTTTCGAAGTTGACCACAGATGGCGAGGGTAGCATACGCGGGCGCGAATCTATGGGTTTGCCCAAGTAGTTCCTGACGTTTCAGCGGTGCGCGTAGGCAAGCTGGTTTGCTTTGCCGAAACTTTCTCGACATAACTTGACAGTGTCATAAAGTATGCCTAGCATGTTCACAGCCTGGGACAAACTCAAATGACTTTGCAGGAACTGTCCGAAGCGGTAGGCGTGCCGGCGCGCACCATCCGGTTCTACATTGCGTTGGGCATATTGGCCGGGCCGCTGAAGGCCGGGCGCGGGGCAGCCTACGGGTCGGAACACTTTGAGCGGCTGGAACGGGTAAAGCAATTGCAGGCGGAGGGCCGCACGCTGGCCGAAATCAGCCGTCTCCTGGAAAATGGGCCGCGACCTGTTACTCTCGACGCGCCGACGGCCTGGTGGCAGCACGCGATCAACGACGATGTGGTGGTTTCCGTCCGCGCCGACGCAGCCCCCTGGCGAGTGCGGCGAATTCGGACTGCGCTGGAGGAGTTCGCGCGTGCATTGAAAGAAGATCATGGCACGCGATCGGGATGATTTCAGCGCCGACGTTAATGACCCCCGCCCTGAAGTCAGGACCCTTCGGATTACGTGAAATTCTTCCGGAGCCCAATTTCCTGCGTCTTCAACGCCGGAATAAATAAGTGCACATTACGGCAATTTCGGGAACTACGGGACATTTCTTGGGGGCGGCTCTTCGCAGACCGCGCCCATTCGAATGACGGTTTCCACAGGCGCTTACGCGCCGGCCTTTTGATTTGAGGTCATGTCTGCGGGAGCGGCCGTGGGTTCAACAGCGGCTTTGCGGCGGAGGAGGGCAGCGGAGATGAGGGTAATGATAAGGCCGACGGGCAGGGGCTCCATGAAGGTGTAGGCCATGTTCACGAAGGGGTTCTGGTACAGCTGCTGAGAGCGCTGGATGGCAGCGATCTGCGCG
This sequence comes from Occallatibacter sp., assembly GCA_036502905.1. Lineage (GTDB taxonomy): Bacteria > Acidobacteriota > Terriglobia > Terriglobales > Acidobacteriaceae > Telmatobacter. The sequence goes on from DASXXV010000135.1 coordinate 23,339, forward strand.
GCGGTGGTGACGGGGTCAAGTCCAGAGGACTGCACCTTCTGAATCTGCGCGGCAAAGTAGCTGTCCATGAAATGGGGCATGAAGTTGAAGTAGAGAACCTCCCACATCGCGACGTAACAGACGGTGGTAATGAGGGCGATCAGGATACCGCAGACGAAGGCGCGACCGAAGGAGATTTGGCCGGCGAGGGTGTTGTCGCGGTAGCTGCGGATGCCGAAGTAGATGAGCAGGAACGACGCCACCATGATGGTGTAGCCGAGAACCATGCTGTGGCCGGAGCCGATTTTGTCGGCGAGGAGAAGCGAGCCGGCCATCAGGACGGAGAGGATGATGCCGGAGATGAGGCCGAAGGTGAGGACGGTTTTCTTCATGTGGGCTCCTGGTGTGAATGAAGATGGAGTCACGATGCGGTGTAATGGGGCGGATGTCGTCATCCTTTTGGGTGATTTTCGAGGAATGGAGCGGAAATCGTACTTTCGGGTGACGCTGCCAGGGGTTGACGCTGCGCGGCTGCGCAGGGTTGACGCTGCGCGGCTGCGCAGAACGCGCTCACGGCAGGAGGCCTAGTTCTTTGCCGCGCTGGACAGCCTGGGTACGGCGGGCGGCTCCGAGCTTGTTGAAGGCGCGGGCACAATGTGTCTTGACGGTGTTTTCGGAAACGAAAAGCTGCGTGGCGATCTCGCGATTGCTGAGGCCGCGGGCAACCAGGGTGAGGATTTCGAGCTCGCGTGCCGTGACCCCAAGGCTCTGCTGGCAGGCCCCGTTGGGAGCGAAGGCGACGGGTGCGGGTGTAGGGGCGGGGGCTGGCGCGGGGACAAGCAATTCCCTCACCACGACCGTTTCGCGAATGATCTCGCGCTTTCGCGTAACGCGGAGGCCGAGCCAGATGCCGAAGGTCGCGAAAAGGATGGCGACCAGCGCGCCGTAGAGTTCGACCGAGTGCTCAAGAATGACAAAGCGGTATTCGGTGTATTGGAGGGTGGCGATGAGGAGGCCACCGACGAGACCGAAGATGAGGACATGGCGTTTCATGATGGGGTTGTGAAGAAGTATATCCCGCTTCCCACCGTCCAGATTCAAGCCGACCAACAGGGAATAAATCTCACGGAGGGTCGGGGAGGCCATCCATGCCCTGGCTGGCGGCATAGAGGGCATGGCGGCAGCCTGGTTCGTGGACCGCCTTCTCGCCAGCACGCTGGTGGGCGTCAAGGTGCACGACCCGCTTTCTCTTTCGCTCGCCTTGGCCTGTGACGACGTTTGTTGCGCTGCTCGGAAGCGGCTTCCCCGCCATGCATGCCAGTAGGACTAACGCCGTTTCCGTGCTTCGTTCAGAATAGGTGCCGCGTCGCGGCGCCCATACGGTATGCATGTCATGTTAGGTTGAGGCAAAGGAGCAGTTTGATCCCGAGCTATGCTTACCCGAATTGAAGTGTTTCTCCTCTTGGCCCTGACCTCCGGCCCAAGCCTGTTCGGCGCCGATTTTGCCATGAGGGTGACCGACAAGAACTACCTCGATACTCAAGGGTTCAGCGTATTTCTCTACGACAGCACGTACCATCCCGTTTTCGTAGACCAAAAGAACACGGCCATGGAGATGATTCTCCACGGCCAGCGCATCGCCACCAATGGCGATGTGCGCCTGATGCCCACGCCCGAGCAGTGGGACCTGGTGGCAACCCTCAAAGGGCGCGAGGCCGATAAGGAAAACAACCGCCTCACGGCGAACCTCGCTTTCCCGACCTTCGATCTCAGCTACACGTTGGAAGTCGCAGCGGAACCAGGCGGCGTGAAGGTCAGCATCAATCTGGACAAGCCGCTACCCGAGAAACTGGCCGGGCGGGCGGGCTTCAACCTGGAGTTCCTGCCCTCGATCTACATGGGCAAGACGTACCTGGTGGACGGAACCAAAGCCGGCATCTTCCCGCGAACGCCAGACGATCCCATG
>DASXXV010000136.1:0-3927 GCA_036502905.1 Occallatibacter sp.
TAGCCGCATCGGTCCCAAGTTCCTCCGCGCCGGCCTGGGTTACGGCGGCTCGTGCTTTCCCAAGGACGTGGCCGCCTTCCACTGGGTGGCGCAGCAACAGGGACTGGACTTCCAGCTGCTCGAGGAAGTCCGCCGCATCAATGACGCCCAGCGCGACGTGTTTTTCAACAAGGTGCGCGCCGCGCTGTGGACGCTGCGCGGCAAAAAACTTGCCGCGCTCGGCCTCGCGTTCAAATCCGATACCGACGACATACGTGAGTCTCCGGCTTTCGACGTGATTCGGAAACTCCTGGAAGCTGGCTCCAGCATTACCGCTTATGATCCCGCCGCCATGGACCGCGCCCGGGAGATCCTGCCGCCCTCGGACAAGATGCGCTATGCGTCGAACCTGTACGAAGCCGCGCAGGATGCCGATGCCGTGCTCATCCTCACCGACTGGAAGGAATTCGCCGAAATCGACCTGGCCGAGCTGAATCGCGCCCTCAAGTTCCCCATCGTGATCGACGGGCGCAATCTCTACAAGCCGCAGTACATGTCGGACCACGGCTTCACGTACGTCAGCATCGGCCGCCCCGCCAACTATCAAGCCCAGCAAGGCAAGCCGAAGAAGCTGCAGATGTAGCAGGGAACAGGGAACAGGGAACAGGAGGAGACGCCTGTGGGCCAGTCGTTCAAGGAACTTGTAGTATGGCAGCGGGCTGTCCAGTTGAGCCTGGCGATCTATAAGCTCACAACCTTGTTCCCGAACGCAGAACGATTCGGTCTTACCAATCAAATGCGGCGTGCAGCTGTTTCTGTTGCGAGTAATATCGCGGAGGGATACGGGAGATCAAGCAGGGGAGAATATCTTCAGTTTTTGGGTCACGCTCGGGGTTCGAATTGCGAACTACAGACCCAGCTCGTGATTTCCAGGGGCTTGGGCTTTGGTAACGAGCAGGCCCTCGCCCAGGCCGACGGTCTGTGCGGTGAAGTGAACAAGATGCTCGTCGCAATCATGACGAAGCTTCGAAAGTAATAAGCTTCTTTACTGTTCCCTGTTCCCTGTTCCCTGTTCCCTGTTCCCTGAACACTGTCCAGTGTTCACTGTCCACTGTTCACCGCTTCTCCCACCAGCTTCTCCGCCTTGGCCAGAGCATCCAGCCAGCGCTGCCGTTGGGCGTCGGTGTTCAGGGCGTCGCCACCCATGCTCTTGTGTTCGTCCTGCGCCCACTTCACCGCTTCGTCGATGCGCTGCCGAAGCTGGTTGTCCATTCCCGCTACCGCGCTTTGTGCCTGGGGCAGGACCGCATGGAAGTGAGCCAGTTCCTCAACCGCTTTTTCTGGGTGATAGCCGAGCCGGTCGCCGGACTGCATGGCGTCCACCAGCGGATCGGGCGGCGCGGTCATGCGGCTTAAAACGTTGAGAGCGTCATAAACCGCGCGCAGGCGGCTCATCGCGCCCGCAAAGCCGTCCAATTCGCCGCGTCGCGCAGTCAATCCATCCGCCCGGAGCACTTCGATGGTTACCTTTTGATCGACACCGCTTGCCGCCACGGGGATGATGGTCGTCAGCGTGTTGCCTTCGTATCGCCAGCCGCCCTCGCCCGTCGGTCCCCCCTGGGCCACCGGCGCGCCATTCACCGTCACTGCAGCCGGGGGCCAGTCCGCCGGCAGCCGGAGTTCGTATCCGCGCGTGGTCGGCATGCCCGGATAGCTGCCCTGTGCCGGCCCGATCTCCACCCGCAGCGTATCGCCATCCTGCGCGGCCGCGACGGGGGTGCACATATACACGCCATGCTGATAATCCACTGACACGCCGGAATCCTCGTATACCGAGTAGCTGGACTTTGCGCCCGGCTTGAGCGGCCACACGTTCACGATCAGCGGGTCTACCGGCTTCTCGCCCGTATAACGCATGGGCGGCTGCATGGGCACAATCGCCCCGGCCTTCACGTATACCGGCGTCTGCTCAATGGAGAAGCTGCGATCCACCGACGCCGGACCCGAAATATGCTTGCCCGTCGGCCATTCGATCCATTCGCCCTCCGGCAGCCACACTTTCTCCGTGGCCAGGCCCGAGACCTTCTCCACCGCTTCCACCACCGGGGCTACAAGCATCTCGTTCCCGAAGAGATATTCGTCCTTGTTCGCGTATGCCTCAGGCGCTTCCGGCCAGTCATAGTAGAGCGGCCGCAGAAACGCCACGCCCGTGTCGTAGGTGCGCCGCGCCTCGGTGTAGATGTAAGGCTGCATCGCATACCGCAGCTGGAAGGTGGACCGCAGAATCGAAGAATACGGCTCGGGATAAACCCAGATGCGCCGCTCCGAATCGGGATTCTTGGTGGTGTGCGTGCGCAGGATGGGGCTGAACGCGCCAAACTCCACCCAGCGCGTCATGAGCTCCGGATCGACCGCGCCGGGCATGTGCCCGCCGATGTCGTGGCTCCAGTAGGCATAGCCCACGTTGGCCGCCGTGGCCGTGAACCACGGCTGAAAGGCCAGCGACGACCACACCGATACCGTGTCGCCGGAAAAACCGATCTGGTAGCGATGGTTGCCGAGCCCGCCCCAGCGGTGGAAGAGCAGGGGCCGCTCGCCCTGCCGCTGCTGGTCCGTGAAGTGCACATAGTTCAGCCAGAAGGTGGGATTCACGCCCGCCATTTTGGTGTTCTTTTCCTGCTGCCAGTCCAGCCACCAGAAATCGATTCCCTGCTTCTCCAGCGGGCGCAGAACCAGGTTCATGTAGTTGCTGGCGTATTTCTTGTCCGTGAGGTCAAAGGGAACATATTGACGGCTCGCCGGATCCATGCCCATGGCGCGCGCCATCGCCGGATACGCATCCTCCCACGGCTGAATTCCCGATGCGGGATGCAGATTCAGGCTGGTCTTCAGATGATCCGCGTGCAGCCTGGCCAGAAACTGGTCGGGATCGGGAAACAGCATCTTGTTCCACGAGTAGCCGCTCCAGCCCAGCGAATGCCCCGACTGGTCCTTTTCCCCCCGCGCCTGCAGCTGCTCGCGGCTGATGTGCCACCCCATGTCAATGACGAACACGTCCAGCGGCACGCTGTTCTCGTGGAAGCCGCGGACAATCTCCTCGATTTCCTGGTCGCTGTAGTCCCAGTAGCGCGACCACCAGGTGCCGAACGCGAATCGCGGCGGCAGCGGGATACGGCCTGCCACCTTGATATAGTCGCCCAGTTCCTTGCGGTAGTCGTGCCCATAGCCGAAGAAATACCAGTCCTGGCGGTCGCCTGCCGTGCGCTCCATCACCCACGGCCAGGGACTGTTCTGCCCGTCCTTGAAGCTGAAGTCCGAGGAGTCGAACAACGGCCGCGACGAGTCGTCCACCACCGCCCAGCCGGAGCGCGAAATCAGGCCTTCCTCCATGGGCTCTTTGGTCTTCTCTCCCACCGCTCCGTCCAGGGTGCGGGTGGTGCCCATCAGGTTCTGGTCATCGGCGAGGCCGGGATGCCACTTTACCGGCTTGCCTTCCAGGGTCATTTCGATGGCCAGGTTTTCCGGCGTAAATCTGCCGTCCTGGTGCGAGCGCTGCCCGGTTCCCGGCGTATAGGTCAGGGTCAGCGCGCTGGTCTTGATTACCAGCTTGTGCCCGTGCTCCGTCTCGGCCCGTTCGAACGCCACCGCGGGCAGCCTGCGGTTGAGAAACACGAACGAAGCGTGGTCCTCGAATTTGCCGTCCGAGGCCCATTCCATGCGAATCAGTTGAGGGGTAAGCACTGTGAACCGGGCCTTGCCCATCACTACCATCGCGCTGGGATCGGCCACTGGATCGGTTACGTCGGACTGCGAAGGCGGGGCGCTCTGATCGGAAACGGGATCCGCGGCGCGCGCGGCCTGCTGGCACGGCGCCCACCGACTCAACCCCAACGTCCCTCCCACTACGATTGCGGCTACAACAAAGTGATGCAAGGTAATACGCACTGC
>DASXXV010000137.1:0-5428 GCA_036502905.1 Occallatibacter sp.
TCCGTATTTGGAGATTCTTCCGGGTCGAAATGGAATGAAGCCGGTATTTAGGGCCTGTTAACACTACTGGGGTGAACAGCGTTGCGAGCGAAAATCGGGCCAGACGAGGCGGAGGACGACGGCTGTGGCGGGTCCACCGCCTAGGACGACAACGAAGTATGGCCCCATTTGCGCCGCAACCCGAAGGGACGGGGCCAGTTTTCCCCATTTCGTTGTCGCTCGTCGCTCCAGTAACCGGCTACAGTTCACTCCTCTCTCCCAGAACTGGGAAAAACTGGCTCCCGTCGCTGCCATCCCAGTAGTGTTAACAGGCCCTAAATCAGATTGGCCCGCGATAGTGGCGGACGCGGACTGCAGTAGCGATAAAGGCGGCTGTCAATGCCAGGCCAATCCATAACCCCGGGCTGATCAGGAAATGGAACGGGGCAAGAGGCATGATCGTGTTCATTGTCCTGCCGCCTTTCATGATCGCGGCGCCTTCTGATCCGCCCGTGAACCGGTTGCCGATCAAGTATCCAAAATGGGTCGTGTTGAACGCCACTTTTTCCGCGACACCGATGGCCAGCGGCGGCAATACAGCCCACAGAATTGGCATGCGGCGCGCCCAGCCTGAGATCAGCAGGAGCCAACCATAAATTGGCGATTGCCACAGCCCGTGAATGCAAAGAAAGTGGAAGAGCAGCATTAGCCAGCGCTGGGAGATTCCCACCCGGGACCACAGCATCGATACGCTCAGACCGCCCCCCAACAGCGCCGCACTACTGATCATCAGCATCATCCATTGCGTCAGAACAGTGATTGCGAATGCGAGCAAAGGGAGAACCACGATCGGAATAGCCGCCTTCGAAAGTACCGTGGCGAGATCGGAAACAGGCAGCGATTTCCAGAACAGGATGCTGCGCTCGCGGCGCTCGCCATAAAGTGCGTCGACGGAGTAGAACAGTCCGACGATCAGCGCGGCCCCCATGATCAGATCTTCAGCGAACTCGTATGGCTGCCCGAATAATTCGCGCTGCTGCATCGGATCGAGCCACGGCGCGGCATGCATCTCAACCCACAGGTGAAAGATGCTGATGGCGAAGCCCAGCAAGAACACCGAGGCTACCGCAACCGGAGCCACATAGATGTACCGGTTCTCCCAGAATTCGCGCCGAACCGACCAGTAAATCAGCCGGGCGGCGGGCAACACCCTGGTCATAACTCCCTGCGACCGGAGAGAAGATTCGGGCATCACGTTCGATTGAGTGCTCACCGGTGCGCTCCTTGTTCAACCCCCCGGCGACCAGGACCGGCCGCCGGGGACCCCGCTGCTTCTATCACGGCAACGAATAAATCGGCGATGCTGGGGGTGCGTGCTTCGCCAAGCGCAGCCACCTGGTCGCAAGCGACCCCATCGAACATCAGTATGCTTTGACCGAGAAGACTGCGCTCGTGAATCGGCTTGAGCGCCCGGGCTTCATCCAGGTGGTCGGGATGAACCAGCACTTCAAGAAACCGAGCTTCAATTTCTTCCATGCTGCCATTCAGCGCGACCCGGCCCTTGTTGATAAACATCAGATCGGTGATCACGTGCTGGATCTCTTCCACCTGGTGCGTGGTCAGGACAATGGTGCGGCTGCCGTCGAAGTAGTCATTCAGCAGCGAATCGTAGAACTGCTTCCGATAGAGAATGTCGAGCCCCAGCGTCGGCTCGTCCAGCACCAGCAGCCTGGCGTCGATCGCCATCACCATGGCAAGGTGCAGCTGTGCCACCATGCCCTTCGATAGATCGCGAACCTTGCGAGTGCGTCCAATAGACGTCTTGTCAAGAAATGCTTCCGCCTTGGCGCGGTCGAACCGGGGATGCACTCCGGCAACGTAATCGAGTACCTGCCACACCTTGATCCAGCGCGGCAATACCGCCACATCGGCGATAAAGGACACATCGCGCATGAGCTGATCGCGCTCTTTCCAGGGATCGCGTCCCAGCACCTGCAATTGTCCCTGGTACGGCAAGAGGCCAAGGATCGCGTTCAGCGCGGTAGTTTTGCCCGCGCCGTTGGGACCAATGAGTCCGAGGATGCGGCCCTCTTCGACACGCAGATCCACTCCATCCAGCGCGATTGTCGTTCCAAACTCCTTGCGCAGTCCGCGAGCTTCTATGCACGCCATGGCTTCAGCGCTCCTTCTTTCGGGAATCTGGCTTGCCGCTCTTCGCATGCGCCCCGTTCAGCAGATCCTCTGCCCTCAGACCGAGCCGCTGAATAGCCGCGTGGATCCTGGGCCATTCTTCCTGGAGAAATTTCTCCCGCTCGCCGTGCAACAACAAGGCCCGGGCGCCCGCATTGATAAACATGCCCCGGCCGCGCCGGGTTTCTACCAGTTCCTCGTCCACCAGTCGCTGATAGGCCTTGAGTACCGTTAGCGGATTGACGCGATATTCGGCTGCGACAGTGCGCACCGACGGCAGCGGATCGCCCTCCTTGAGCACGCCGTCCAGAATCATGGCGACAACCCGGTCGCGAAGCTGACGGTAGATCGGTTGACTGTCGTTCCACTCGAAATCCATCCGATGTTCCAGGTATCCCTCTCTCTGTGTCGGCCCGCAGCGATTGCAAACGAGCTATGTGATCCGATGGATTCGGATCGCAGCAGAGGCATTTCACTTGGTTCGCTTCAGGTCGAGCAGCCCACCCATCTGCTTGCCGCCGGCCATCGCGAACTCCCATTTTTCGGTGTGATGATCGGAGTCGATGAACGTGAATGTCACCCGCTGCATGTGTCCCATTTGCGAGGTCAGAAGGTTGGTGGCTTCCACAAAATCGAAAACGATCGTCTTGCCATCCGGCGAGATCGTTGCCACCATGCGGGGTTGATTTCCGGCATCGCAATAATGCGTCAACATCAGCCGGTCCCCATCCAGATGGAACATGGTGATCGGGTTGTCGGGGCCGGCGCCCTTCATCTCGTGCATCAGGGCGTTGCCCTTCGAGGTCACGCGCAGGGTAACATGCAGCGGCTGGCCCTCCAGACTGGCTTCCCAGGACCCCTCGAGAGTCTTCAGCTGATCGAAAGATTTTTGCGCAGCGGACTGCGCAAGGGCTGCTGAGCAGAACAGCAGCATCGTGAGAGACAGCATAAAACGATGCGTCTTCATATCCATTCCTGCCAATCGTTGTTTGCAAGTCGGGTTTACCCTGCGTGATATTTCACGCAGGCGATTGCCATGTAGTGTTGTAGTTAAGCATAACACCAGATCAGATGCAAGCTATTTTATTCGTAGAGTGGCAAGGCTGGTGGTGGAGCCGCTTTAATCTCCCGCTTTCCCGCAACTGGCTGATCCCTTGACCGTATACCTCAGCTGATCGGCTGGCGTCCCCGGTTTCCCGCATTCCGGTCAGTCGCTCATCAAAAAGATAAGCGGGCGCACATCATCCTCTGGAGTCGAATCCCAGAACCGCAGAAGGATGGTGTAGAACATAAGGCCGGTTTCGCCTTCGCCAAACAGGAGGTACCGGAATGCCTGGGTCATGAGATCGCGGCGGGTAAGGCCGATGAAGACTGAGATCGGGTCGATGCATTCGCTGACGAAGGCAAGGGAGTTGGCGATCGCAATGGCGCCGTAAACCTCCCCAAAGTAATCGTTGCCCTCACGCCGGATCGCGACTTCCAGGGGCACAGAAAACTCGCTGCGGTTGTCAAGAAGATTTATATGCACAAACGCGAATGGTCCGCGGACGTTGTAGTGCATGGCGATCTCTTCGCGCTTTTTATTTCGGGCTTCCTCTGAGGAACTCTTGATGGGAACCAGATGCACCTTCTTGCCGCGCAGCTCCGGTCCCAGGTGCCAGCTTTCAACGTCCGCGAAGTATCCCTCGGAGATGCGCAGTTCCACAGACCGCAATGACCGGCTCAGCGCGCTGAGGAGCACGAGGAGCAAAGTGAGGATGGCGCCGATGATGAGGCCGTCAGGCCGCTCCAGGCAGTTGTCGCCCAGCGTGTATGCAAACACCAGGCACACGATGCCCGAGTACCCGGCGACCAGCCACCTGCGTTCGCGCCAGGATGTGAGAGTGGCCGCAAACGCCGCCGACAGGATGAGCACCAGCACTCCCGTGGCGTAGGCGCCGCTCTGGGCTTCCACATCCGCGCGGAATACGAGGGTGATGATGACGTCGATGGCAAAAAGCACCAGAACCAGCGGACGGGCCAGCGCAACCCAGCGCGGCGCCATTCCGAACCGCGGCAGATAGCGGGGAACCAGGTGCAGAAGTCCCGCCATGGCCGATGCGCCCGCCAGGCCAAGAATCACGATTGTGGAGATGTCGTAGAGAGTCCCGAAACCGGGTCCAATGTATTTGTGCGCGAGAAACGCAATGGCTCGCCCGCTGGCCTTGCCGCCCTCGCTGTAGTCGGCGGGACTGATCAGCAGAGTTGTCACGAAGCTCGACAGGATCAGCATGAAGCTCATGATGGAAGCCGCGGCAACCAGCAACTTCCGGGTATTGCCGATTCGGCCTTTGGGTCGTCCCCCGTGGCGTGGATTGTAACCCTGGTCCGCCGGGCCTCCGTCAATCAGAGGCATCACCGTGACGCCGGTTTCGAATCCGCTGAGGCCGAGCGCAAGCTTGGGAAAGACCAGCAGTGCCCCCACAATGACCAGCGAAAGGTCGCCTTTGGCGGACAACATCGAATGCCAGTCAGCCACCAGGCTAGGATGCGTGGCCGCCTCCCATGCGCCCCGCCCCAGTACGACGAGGTTCAGAATCAGGTACGGTACGGTGGCAAACGTCGCCAGTCCAATCGCGTCCTTGAATCCCCTCAGGAACAGGAGGGTGAGCAAGCTCAAAATCGCCAGCGTGATCAGGATCTGATGTTCGCCCAGGTATCCATGCAGGAACGGGTTCTCGATGGCGTGTTTGGCTGCATCGGCGGCCGAGAGTGTCATCGTGATGATGAAATCCGTCGCCGCGAAGCCCAGCAGGACAAGCACCAGCATCTTGCCCTTCCAGCCTTTCAGCAGGTTTTCAAGCATGGCAATGGAACCCTGCCCGGCGAAGCTTCGTCCCGCCACCTGGAAGTACACCGGCAACGCGCCCAGCAACGTGACCAGAACCAGAATGATGGTGGCGAGGGGCGCCACCACACCGGCAGCCAGCAGGGCGATTCCGGGCTGGTAGCCCAACGTGGAGAAGTAGTCTACACCGGTCAGCCAAATGACCTTCCACCACGGCTGGCTGCTCGGAGCTTCCTTGCCGCCGTGTCCGTCCAGGGGTTCACCGCTCGCCAGCCACTTGCCGAAGGCAGACCGGTACTCGGTAGAGGGCAGAGCCAACTGCTCACGGAATGGAATCCGCCGGAGAACCGGGCGATCTGGTTTCGGCGGACGCTTCACCTGCGTATCGATTTCGGGAGTTTTCAGCGTCATTGCGTCCCTGCGCGGCGACCA
>DASXXV010000138.1:0-9946 GCA_036502905.1 Occallatibacter sp.
GCGGGAATCGCGGGCGGCTTGGTGGCTTCGTGGGTCATGAATGTTTTCATGGAAGGCGCCGGCCCGAAGATTACCGAAACCCTGGAGAAGATGAACGGACAGGAGCGCGGTCGGGCGGGCGACGAACAGCAGAACCAGCCCGGCAATGAGCAGAATGAGCCCAAAGAAGACGCCACGATGAAGGCGGCCGATGCTATCGTCTCTACGGTTACAGGAGGACGGCATCTCTCGTTTGAAGAGAAGGAGAAGGGCGGCCCGGTGGTGCACTACGCGTTCGGGGCGCTGATGGGCGGACTGTATGGCGCGGTTGCCGAGTATTCCCCTGCGGCGCGGACAGGATTTGGCATCGCCTTTGGGAGCGCCCTGTTCGCCGGAGCCGACCTGGTCGCCGTCCCTGCTCTGCACCTCTCCGGCTCGTCCGCCGATGCCCCGGTAAGCACCCTGGCGACGCCATTTGCCGCCCACATTGTCTACGGTGCGATCACGGAGAGCGTTCGCCGGCTGTTTCGGGCGATGCTGTAGCCTGGAACTCTCCGCGGGTCCGGGGCGGCACCGAGGATCCGTCCCGTGATCCATCCAGTTACGGACAGAGCCGGGTAAGTGTGTCCCCGTAAGAATCCAATGAAAAGAGCGCCGTGGTATTGAAGAAGGAATTGCGCGGGCTCAAGCTGTGCATCGCTTGGGGAGTTCCGCTCATCTATGGGAGGGCGGCCGCCAAGATATGGCCGCGTTTGATTGACAAATTCATGAGCCATCCTCTTTTCTCTCCCTTTCAGCTTCGCTCCCTGACATTTCCAAACCGCATCGGCGTTTCGCCCATGTGCCAATACTCGTCGGAAGACGGCTTCGCCACCGACTGGCATCTTGTTCACCTGGGCAGCCGTGCGGTGGGCGGGGCTGGCCTGGTGATCATGGAGGCCTCGGCAGTGCTGCCCGAGGGGCGTATTTCCTCCGGCGACCTGGGCATCTGGAAGGATGACCACATTCCGATGATGGCGCGCATTGCGTCATTTCTGCATTCGCAGGGCGCCCGCGCCGGAATCCAGCTTGCCCACGCTGGACGCAAGGGAAGCATGACGCCGCCCTTTCATGGCGAGCGCCTATTGGGCGCGGCTGAAGGAGGCTGGACCCCCGTGGCGCCCAGCGCGATCGCCTTCTCGCCGCGTTATGCCATTCCGCGGGCGCTCGACCAGGCGGGCATTGACGAAGTGCTGAGGGCGTTTGGGCAGGCAGCCCAGCGGGCGCTGACCGCGGGTTTCGACCTGGTTGAAATCCACTCCGCGCATGGCTACCTGCTGCACGAGTTTCTCTCTCCGCTGTCCAACCAGCGCACGGATGCATATGGAGGCAGTTTCGAGAACCGCACGCGGCTGCTCCTGCAAGTGGTGGATGCTGTACGCAGGGTGTGGCCATCGCACCTCCCCTTGTTTGTCCGCATTTCGGCATCGGATTGGGCGGACGGCGGCTGGAACATCGACGATTCTGTGCAACTTGCGAAAAACTTGCGCGAGCACAACGTCGATCTGGTGGATGTGTCGTCCGGCGGTCTGGTGCCGCAGGCCCAGATTCCCGTGGCGCCGGGCTACCAGGTGCCATTTTCGGCCCGGATCCGTACCGAGGCGAATATTCCCACCGCGGCGGTGGGCATGATTACCGAGCCCAACCAGGCAGATGCCATCGTCGAGGAAGGACAGGCCGACCTGGTTTTGCTGGCCCGGGAAATGTTGCGAGATCCGTACTGGGCCGTCCACGCCGCGGCCGCCCTTTCGGAGCCTGCGAGCTGGCCCGTCCAATATCTGCGAGCGGCCCCGCTTCACTCCCAGGCCCGGGCGCCGCTGGATGCTTCTGCGTCCGACGATGGGGAATGATGTTCCCCGAAGATGGGGAGCGAGGCTCCCAAAAGGCGGGGAGTCAGGCTCCCAAGCGGCCCGGCGGCAGACTCGTCTGGCCGCAAACCGTTGCATGAATTGGGTCCAGGCGGGCATAAGCCGCATTTTTTTCTTCACCGAAAGCCCGCCGGTCCCTATACTGCGCTGAGAGATGCGTCCTGGCCGAGGCGGGCGCTCTTGCGGTGAAACATGGCGTCTAACCCTTCCCGAAAGCGCGTGTCCGACTCGCCTGTCATTCCCGACCGGCTGTACTTCAAGATCGGCGACGTTGCGCGCCTGTGCGGCGTTGAGCCCTACGTTCTTCGTTTCTGGGAGACGCAGTTCGCTCAACTCAAGCCCAATAAGAGCGGCACCGGCCAGCGCCTGTACCGGCGCCGCGAGGTGGAACTCGCTCTCGAAATTAAACGGCTAGTGCATGGCGAGGGTTACACCATCGCGGGGGCACGGCAGGCCATGGAGGGGGCACACAGGCAGAAACACGCGCAGCCTGCTGCTTCACGGAGCCAGGGAACGGTCTCAGAGCCAGCTCCGCGCATCGCCGAAACGCCGAAGCGTCCAGAAGCCGTGGCCGCCGCCGTGGGACAGATCCGCGCGGAATTGCGGGAGATTGTCTCCATGCTGACGTCGTATCAGCCCAGACCGCCGCGCCCGAGAGCGCGCCTAGTGGCGCTGTCGCCGGAATCAGGAAACCTGTTCCCGCTGTAACGATTTTTCAGAGGATGGACGGAAAGCGATCTTTGCCTCTGTCGCGGGAGGGGCTTCCCCGGGCAAAACCTGCACAGGCAGCTTTCCAAGGTAGGGGGTTTCTGTGACTAAGAGTACTGAAAAGCAAACCTCCCTGCTCTCCCCCTAAAGTTGCAAATCGGCAGTTTTTTGGGGCAGATCTGCGGCTGAGGACCCCGCATCTGACGCGATTTGCGTGAAAAATTTCAAATTTTCGTCAATTCACGATCAGCGGGGGTGTCGAGCATGGTGGCGACCAGCGCGATGGGCAGTCCTACGACATTGAAATAGCACCCCTCGATGCGAGGAATCCAGCGGGCGGCGCGGCCCTGGATCGCATAGGCGCCTGCCTTGTCCATCGGTTCGCCGGTGGCTACGTACGATGCGATTTCCTCGTCGGAGAGCGAGAGGAATCGGACGGCGGTCACCTCCGCGGCTACTTCGGTGAATTCGGCGGTGACGACGGCGACTCCGGTTATGACCTGGTGGGTGCGGCCGGAGAGCAGGCGCAACATGCGCGCGGCATCGGCCGCGTCCTCCGGCTTGGCCAGAATCTGGTTATCGAGAGTGACAGTGGTATCTGCCCCAAGCACTTGCAGCGGGGTACGGCTTCCGGGGGAGAACTCGGCAAAGACGGCTTCCGCTTTCTCACGGGCCAGGCGGGTAACGTACGCAATGGGTGCTTCTCCAGGTCGGGGATCTTCGAGTATGTGCGCGGGGTGAACGGTAAATGTGTAGCCGGCCTGGGTGAGAAGCTCGCGACGGCGCGGCGACGCTGAAGCCAAAAAGAGCATAAAGGAAATTATGGCAGTTGAGGCAGGATGGATCAGATGGCCAGGCCGGTCTGGAGACCGGCCGGTGTCGCCAAGCCCCAGGCCATGGCCGGGGTGTTGTGGGCGATTCCGAAGCGCCCGTCGGGACCAAGGAGAATAATGCCCCCATGGCCCCCGAGTCGGTTGAATAGATAGGAAATCGCTTCGCGGGCGGCGAACTCGGGCGCCGAACCGGCGGCGACGCGATCAGTAGCCCATTTTCCCAGGACCAGCTTCATGATGGGTTCGCCCCAGCCGGTAAGGGAAACGGCGGCAGAGAGATTGTCGGCGTAGCAACCGCAGCCGATCAAGGACGAATCTCCCACCCGCCCGGGGGTCTTGTTCAGGGTGCCGCCGGTTGAGGTCCCGGCGGCGAGATCACCGTGAATATCCAGTGCCACGGCGCCGACAGTGTCATGCGAAAGCTGCGCGGATTCCGGGTCGATATGCCCCGCGGAGGTTTCGGGACTTTTGTCGTCGCGATGAATGTGCCCCGAAAAAGTCTCGTCGGCGAGTCCCGCAGCTTGCCGGGATTGTGCGATTCCGAGGCGAGTGCGTTCGCGATCGAGGACAAGCTCGCTGTTTTGTATGAGCGGCATGCCGTGAGATGCGGCAAACGCTTCGGCACCCGCGCCGACAAAATAGACATGGGGACTCTGCTCGAGCACGAGACGTGCCGCGAGAATAGGATTCTGGATTCGCTCGACACAGGCGACACCTCCGGCTTTCATGCGGCCCCCGTCCATCAGCAGCGCATCCAGTTGAACCCGGCCATCTGAAGTAAGAAAACTTCCCCGGCCTGCATCGAACGTAGGGTCATTTTCCAGGACCACGACGGCGGCCTCGACCGCGTCGAGAGCGGACCCTCCCCGGGAGAGGACGCCAAACCCGGAGTCAAGCGCGGAGCGAACCCCGGCTTGGTGCGCGGGTGCTTCGGACAAAGGGATTGCCCATGCGCCGCCGTGGACGAGCAGAGTGGGGAAGTGGCTGGAACGCGAGTTCACTCGCCCATGGTAGTACATCTCTCCGCCGGCGCGCGCCACAAGGACTGCGCATCATGGTGCGGCAGATCAGGAAGGAAAATTGTGCCTCAGGAACGCAAGACCAGCCCAATCGCCAAAAACAAATTGTAATCACTTGTCACTTTTGAGATGAAAACGGTCCTAAGTCGTATTGGTTGCTATAACTAAGAGCTCGTTATATGCATTGCACATTATTATTTGGCATCTGGGTAAGCTTATTACATTCATAGGGAAATACATGAACAACAGGAATCATATTCCTGAATGAACTCTGGACTACTTTCCGCGGGCTTCGCACGTGGAAAGAAGAATCCCGCAGGAACTCTGAGTGGATAACGCTTTCCGGTTAGCGCACATGATATGTGCCGTGCGTGAAGGAACGGATAAGTGTCCGTTTGTGCCTGGAGCATCATGGCGCCGCGGAAGAGAAGTCCGGGATAGGCGGAAGCATGGTCCGGACGAGCAGACAGAGGACAACCAGAAGCAGGCAGACGGCGGATGCGGAGCGCGGCCAAGATGCGGCCCAGGTGAACGAAGTAGCCGGGGGCGCGTTCACGGGCGAAGGCACCAAAGTGGTCGCACAATTGACGGAGCGGGCCATCCGTGGTCGGCCACGCTGTCTGGATGATTTGGTGGGCCTGAATAACCCGGTTGCTCATGGAGAGGAACCAGGAATGAATAAGAACGGAGCTAGCCAGGCTTTGGCGTGGATGTCGGAACCCGAATGGAACGGTGAATCGAGCGAAAACATGAGTGAAACCTCTGCCGGCGCCCGGGAACCCGAATCCTGCGTTGGCTGACTTATGTCGTCGACCATCAAAAAACGATAGTTCCTCCAGGCGGATCTCCGGGCGACGACACAAACAATCGAACGTTGCCCGGAGATGGCGGATGCGTGTGTCCCGGATCTCCAAACAAGAAGATTCGCGCCGATCGAGCAAGGCTCAAGGAAACCAAGAATATGAAGCTCACGATTCGAAGTCTGGAAGCTGCTGCATGGTGCTTGATGACATGCGTGGCATGGATATCCATCAATGCAGGGGCGGACGCACAGGGATTCACCACAACCACAGTGCAAGGGACCGTATATCTTGCCAGCGGCCAACCAGGTTCCGGAGTTGTGCAGCTGAGCTGGCCGGCATTTACAACGGCAAGCAACCAGGCAGTCGCGGCCGGACGGACCAATGTACCAATCGGGGCGGACGGGTTTTTAAGCGTGAAACTCGCTCCCAACCTGGGATCAAGTCCGGCGGGCTTGTATTACACGGCCGTGTATCACCTCGGTGATGGAACCACAAGCACTGAATACTGGGTGGTGCCAGCCGCGGCGCAGGCCAGCCTTTCACAGGTGCGCGCGCAGGTGATGCCCGCCGCTCAGGCGGTGCAGGCGGTGAGCAAGGGGTATGTAGACCAATCCATCGCGGAGCTGACGCAAAGCCTGTTGACCGCATCGGGGGGCTCGCTAAGCGGGCCGCTATATCTAAGCGGAGACCCGGCGCAACCCACGCAGGCCACGACCAAACGTTATGTGGACAACGAGTTCGCCATGGCCCTCCCGCTGGGAGGAGGAGCCGCAAGCGGGCCGTTAACTGGTCTGCAATTGGGAGCGGCTTACCAAGCGGATCAGTTTTCCGGCGCAGATTTCGGCGCGAAACTGCAGGCGTGCGTAAACAAACTTGACTCCGTGTATGGCGGGACCTGCGATGCGCGTAATTTCGGTGGGACGCAGGCAGCAGGCTCAGCAATCGTGATCTCCGTCGCCAATGCGACGGTGCAATTGCCGTGCGCAACCATTGCGACCGCAAGCCAGGTGCGGATCACCCCGGGAACCCGAAATGTAACCCTGCGTGGCTGTGCCCTGCGTGGAGCCAGCGACAGCAGCGGCAGCCAGGGTGGCACAGTGTTTCTTTACTCCGGTGCGGGTCCAATGATCCAGGTCGGCGATTCTGGCTACGCGATAAATACCGTGGGCTTTCACATCGACAACCTTGTGATCAATACGACCGCTTCGTCCAATGCGTCGGCACAAGCGATCGCCGCCTATCGTACCCAGGAGATCGGCTTACAGGGTTTGTATCTACTTGGCAACTCAAACCAGACCGGACTTACTCTGGATGGCACCGGCAATTACACGGGCGGTACCTTCCAGGACATGGAGTTCGGCGGATTCGGCACCGCTGTGAACGCAATCGGCCACCAGGTTAGCAACCAGGCGGCGACCGACTGGGTCAATGCAAGCACCTTTCTGAGATTGCATATTAATTGTCCTACAATCAACGGGAGCCCGGTTGCGGGAACTTACGGAATCAACCTGGTCCAAGGCGACGGAAATACGTTTACCGGAGGAGATGTAGAGGGATGCGGGACAGCTGTGCACCTGGGACCAAATGCGCAGAACAATACGATTGTAGGGCTGCGCAACGAAAATTCCATCAACCAGATTGTGGCGGATGCGGGAAGCTCCTACAACAACTGGATGACGGGGGGGACGATGTTCACCGGTCAGTTGACGGACAACGGCACACGCAACAGCTTCCTCGATACATTTCACCGGAGTTTCAACGGCTTGAATGGTGACTGGTACGGCAGCCAGACGGACACCACGATCACGAACCACTATCGGCTGGGCACGGGAACAGGCAGTGAACGCGGGCTGCTAAACCGCTATCAGACGGATTATGGATATCGCTGGACGATGGGACTCAGCGATGCCGCTTCGGGGGCGCAGTTCTACCAGTTACTGGATGAGTTGAACAACGTCTATCGCCTGTCAATCGGGCAATACAATCACGGCCAAGGCAGTACGAACAACCAGACCGTGATCAATGCCGCCGGGACGGGTGCCGTGGTGCTGAACGGATCGTCTAATGCGGGAACGGGAGGCGTGATCATCGGGTCAGGCGGCCCGTCGAGTTCTACGGTCGCTACCATCAACAACTCCGGCAATGCCCAATTCAATGGCTCGCTGCAAGTGACCGGCGCTTCGACATTCTCGAATTCGACGACCGTCAAGAACCAGGCGGATGCGGAAATCGACAGCGTGTTGTGGGCGGGAGCGACGGCGAATCAGAAGGAATCGTACATCTACAAAGATTTCACAGGCGCGAGCCAGTGGTACATGGTCAAGGACGGAAGCAATAACTGGGCACTTAACTCGGCGATAGGCGGATTGGATAGCTTCAAGGCTTACCAGAGCAATAACAGCGGCGACACCTATATCAATGCCAACAATGGAAGCGGCCACATTCGGCTGAATTATGAATCCGGAGCTGGCGCGGAAACCGATATCTATTCCGGGCCGAACTCGACCTTGGTAGCCGCATTTCTTGGAAGCACCGCGATCAAATTACCGGGATTGGCGGCCTCGAGTGGTCATAACTGCCTGCAGATCGACAACTCCGGATATCTCTCCAACACTGGATCGACATGCGCCACGGGAAGCATGAACGGAACTGTAAATACAGGTAACGCCGGGCAGGTGGCCTATTACGCCAGCAACGGCACGGTCATCGCCGGCACTAACTCGGTGGCCGTCAACACGGGGGGCACCGGGGCCACCACCGCGGCACAAGCGCTTCAGAATCTCGGGGCACAACCGGCGTTATCCGGGGTAAGTTCGGACGGCTCGTCGGGACTGAGGATCGCGGGGAATATCGCCGCGGGCACGGCGGTTTCTGCCCCTGTCATCGGCGGGGTGAACTACGCATCGCAGTATCCGAGCCAGAATAACAACGGTATTGCTTCGACCTTTGCGGACAGCACGCGCTGCGGGGTTGCCGGATCGGGCGGTGCGGGCGGTTGCATAGTCGTAGCGGACCCTTTCTACCCGCTTACGGAGCAGCCTTACACGTTCAGCGTCTATGGCACTCAGAGCTATCCGCCAGCCTCGAATAGTCGCCTTGTGGATATGCGGGGTGGTGCTCGGCTCGAAATCTCTCATGATCCTCCGAAGAGTCACTACTCGAGCGGAGCTGACCATAACATCGAAGGGTGTGTCACCACCTCACAGAATGGTTTCACCGGAGGCTCGGCCGGCTGGGTAGGAACCACGCACAACTGCCAAGTCATCAGCTTCCTCTTCTCCGCTCCAAGCATCAATTACGGCACCACTGCCAGCAACGGAAATCACGGACCGGGCGGCTGGAGCAACCAGAACGGTCTGGTATTACAGGGTGTGTTCAACGCGCGGGGCATCTCCGAAGGCATCGTTAATAATTTCTACAAGGCTGGCATCGGGGACTCGACTAATTACACGTATAACTACTTCTACGGCGGAGCGGTAGCGGGGTCGGACGAAGGCCAAAGCCCGTACAGCTTCAATGCAGGCGAGGCGCTCACGACCACCACCGGCACGATCACTACGGGCGGCACGGGCGCGACTTCCATCAAGATCAACTGCACCGCTGACTGCGCTACACCGGGCGATGGGCGCTACGTGGTCAACCTAACCCGTGGTGTAAGTGGCAACGGCACCGCCTATACCCTTCCCAGTGGAGCCTTCACGCCGGGTACATTCACGGTGGACATCAGCGTCACGCCGTCTACGTTCTGGGGCACCTTGGCGGCTGATGTTAAGACTCCCGAAGCGATGGACATCGGCAAGGGCTACACCAACATGACGTTCAGCGTAGCCTCCGGCGCGGGTAATACCGGTTCCCCACAGGTGGGGGACTTGGTGTGTTTTGCTGGTTCTTTTCACGACCAGGCCAAGATTACATCGGTGAGCGGTTCCGGACCGTGGACACTGGTTGTGCCCCTTCGTAATCCCCACGAGGCTAATTCGTGGATCATGGCGAATGGCACCTGCGGAACTTTCATCGACTTCACCGCCAACGATTACACTGGAGGGTCGCAGATAATCCGATACCCGGTGGACATCATTGGCGCGACCGACGCCCATACTTTGCAGTATCGCTTTTTCTCGGCCTATTCAAATGCTACCTATCAGCCCGGTAACGTCCTGTGGGCGGCTCCGGTTGTCAGCATGTCTAACACCGCTGGGGTTGTATCTTTTGTGGGGCTCAACTACAACACCGAGGGGTTCTACGGACAGTCCACTCTGACCATCAGCCACGCCGATAACCCGGACTTCAACGGCGCGTGTACTAGCTCGATAGCTTTATCCGCAGCCAATCCCGTCCTGACCTGCACCCAGTCTTCCAGCACAGGAGAGACTTCGGCCACGGCAACGCTTGGCATCGGCTCAACGCCATACGGCAACACGGCGTTCGTGCTGTATCCCGGCGCCGAACTCCTCGACATGCTCGATTACTCGGTGTCGAACTGCAGTGCGGTTGTGGATGCCCAAAACAATCACAAGGCCGCCCCCTGTAACGACGGCCTGTTTACGCTTGAACCAAACAACGTGGCGTGGACGGCGGGTGACAGCGTGGAGAATTCGCACCACTACACCACCTTGATCCACGGAGGCAGACGCTCTCTTCAAGTTCTGAACCCCATGAGCATCGCCTCGGACGGGCTAAACTTTGGTCTCTCGGGC
>DASXXV010000139.1:0-8162 GCA_036502905.1 Occallatibacter sp.
CCGGCGATAGCGATGATGGTTTCGCATATCGACCACGTCTTCATGGTCTGGGTCACGCTCATCCCCAGATATTCCTTTACCAGCCAGAAGCCGCCATCATTGACGTGCGAGAAGATCAATGAACCGGCGCCGGTGGCAATGGCGAGGAGTTCGGGATGGACTCCGGCGGTGTGGAATGCGATGGGGGCAACGATGCCGGCGGCGGTGGTCATGGCAACAGTGGCTGATCCGGTGGCCAGCCGCATGAGTGCGGCCACCAGCCAGGCCATCAGCAGCACGGGCACGTGCGAGCGCGTCGCGATACCGATGATTGCCTGGGAGACTCCGCTGTCCTGAAGGACGCGGCCGAATCCGCCGCCCGCGCCTACGAGCAGGGTGATGGTGGCTGTGGGCGCGAGACATTCGTTGCTGAAGCGCAGGATGGTATCGCGCGTGAATCCGCGCAGTTTGCCGAGCGTGAAAAAGCTGACCAGGACCCCGATGAACAGGGCGAGGTCATCGTTGCCGGCAAGGTGGAGAGCCTGATTAAGCCAGGAGCCCGCTGGAGCGATCGCGTCGGCCCAGCTTCCCGCCACCATCAAAAAGACGGGAAGCAGGATGGTGAGGATCGTCAACCCGAAACCGGGCAGGCTGCGCTCGGCTCCGTGGTCCACGAAGTCGGCGCCCATTCCACTGTCGGCCGGCAGAGGGACGTGCGGCGCAATGAGCTTTGCGTACAGCGGACCGGCAAGGATGGCGACCGGGACACCGATCAGCAGCGCATAGCCGATGGTGCGGCCCACGTTTGCCTTGTAGATGGCCACGGCGAGCAGAGCGGCGGGATGCGGCGGCACGAGGCCGTGCACCACTGAAAGCCCAGCCACCATGGGCAGGGCTACGAGGATGAGCGAAGTCCCGGTGCGGCGCGCAACGGTGAAGGCAATGGGGATGAGAAGCACAAAGCCTACCTCGAAAAAGGCGGGCAGGCCGACGATGAGGCCGATCACCATCATGGCCCAGGGGACGCGCTTCTCGCCGAAGAGGCGGATGAGGGTGTGCGCCACCTGGTCGGCGCCTCCCGATTCGGCCATCATCTTGCCCAGCATGGTGCCAAGCGCGACGACGATGGCGATGTGACCGAGGGTGTTTCCCATCCCCGTCTCAAACGAATGAATGGCAGTGGCGAGGGGCAGGCCCGCAACCATGGCCAGCGATAACGAAATGAGAATAAGGGTGAGAAACGGATTGAGCTTGGCGATAGAGATGAGCGCGATGAGCACGACGACCGCGATCAGTGTGGTGACAAGGAGGAACAGGCTGTGAGGATCGATCATGCGACTCGCGATCTGAAGTTGAACGGGTGATGAGATGGCACGCCCGGCGTCTACTGCACCCACTGAGTGGATCCGCGCGCAAGAAAGCGTCCTGCGCGCTTTCCGGTTGCTCCCGCGGCAGTGTAGGAAAGGACTCCGTTTACCCAGACCATGAGAATTCCCCTGGCGGGCTGGGTGGGATCGGCGAAGGTTGCGGTGTCAATCACGCTTTCAGGATCGAACAGAACCAGGTCGGCGGCAAAGCCTTCGCGCACCAGGCCGCGTTTCGCCAGTCCGAACCGTTGGGCGGGCAAGCCGGTCATCTTGAAGATGGCCTGGGCGAGGGGGAACAGCTTTTCCTCGCGGCTGTAGCGGCCCAGGACGCGCGGGAATGTTCCCCACAACCGGGGATGGGGGCGCGGATCATTGGGCAATCCGTCGGAGCCGATCATGGTGGCGGGATGTGCCAATATCTTTCTCATGTCATCTTCCGAGATGCTGTGATAGATGGCTCCGGCGGGCTGGAGGCGGCGAGCGGCGTCGAGTTGAGTGACAGCCCAGGCTTCGGCGATGCGCTGCAGAGAGCTGCCCGCAACCTCAGGATGCGGCGTGCTCCAGGTGATGGTGATTTCGACGCGCGGATCCACCTGGCGGAGATCGAGCGTGCTCGAACCGGCGGCGTAAGGATAACAATCGCAGCCGACACGCTGGTCAGCGCGAGCCGACTCCAAGGCGCGCAGGACTTCGCCGCTTCTGCCCCAGTTTGCGATCCCGGCGCATTTCAGATGGGAGACGATGACGGGGACCCGGCTTGCACGGCCAATGGCGCAGGCTTCGTCAATGGCATCGAGAATGGCGTCGGACTCGGTGCGCATGTGCGTGGCGTATACCGCTCCGGCCGCGGCGAGGGGCTCGGCGAGTTTCAGAACTTCGTGGGTGGAAGCGGAGTTGGCGGAAAGGTAGGCCAGGCCGGTGCTCAATCCCAGAGCGCCGTGCTCCAACGCCTCGGCAAGCTGCGCCTTCATGGCCTCGATCTCGGTATCGGTAGCGGGGCGGTCGAGGCGGTCGAGGTGGTTATTGCGCAAGGCGGTGTGACCCACGAGCGCGGCGACGTTCACCGCAGGCCGCGCTTCGGTCACCGCGTCGACATACGAGCGGAAGGTGGGATAGCAGAATGCCTGGGCGCTCCCCAGCAGGTTCATGGGATCGGGAGGAGCGCCGCGCAACTGAACGGGAGCGGCGCTGATGCCGCAGTTGCCGACGATGACGGTGGTGACT
This sequence comes from Occallatibacter sp., assembly GCA_036502905.1. Taxonomy (GTDB): domain Bacteria; phylum Acidobacteriota; class Terriglobia; order Terriglobales; family Acidobacteriaceae; genus Telmatobacter. Next base: position 2,571 of record DASXXV010000139.1, read on the forward strand.
CCCTGCGAGATTTTGGGAAGCATTTTCGGAGCGCGGATCACGCAGGTGTCGTCATGCGTGTGAACGTCTATGAATCCAGGCGCGAGTGCGAGGCCCTGGGCGTCGATGCATTCGGGAGCCTGGTAATCGAGCGAGGGCGCGAGAGCACAGATGCGGCCGCCGCGAATGGCGACGTCGAGCATCTGCCCTTCGGCGCCGGAGCCGTCGAAAACACGCGCGTTGCGGATGAGGAAGTCACATTTGGCCATGGCGGCTCGCTTCAAACTATAGACTATTGCCAGTGCGCGCTCGCAAGCGCGGAGGCGCCGGGGAGGTCCCTTGCGTGGCACACCTCGAATCCACTCGAACGGTTATCGAATCGACCATTGAACGGCTGAACAAGGGGTTGGGCGCGTTGAGCGGCACTCTGGAGCCCGGCCAGGTTCCGCGACTTGAATGGAACCTGCTGCGGGAGGACCTGAGCCTTCCGACGGCGGTTCTCTACCAGGACCGGCTGATTCACAATCTCAAGTGGATGCAGGATTTCATTGCCGCGTATGGAGTGCGGCTCGCGCCGCATGGAAAAACCACCATGGCTCCGCGTCTGTTCGAAATGCAGCTACAGTCGGGTGCGTGGGGCATCACGCTGGCGACTGCACACCAGAGCCTGGTGGCCTATGCGCATGGCGTGCGGCGCGTGCTGATGGCGAATGAACTGGTAGGCCGGGAAAACATGGCCATGGTAGGGCGCATGATGCGCGACCCCGGGTTCGAGTACTGGTGCCTGGTGGATTCGGCGGAGCAGGTGGAACAACTTGGCGCTTACTATTCCGCGCAGGCGCAGCGCCTGCACGTGCTGGTGGAACTGGGAGTAACGGGCGGGCGGACCGGGGTTCGCGACGACGAACAATTGAACGCGGTGCTGGCGGCGCTGGAGCGGTGGAAGGAAGCGGTCGCGCTCGACGGGGTGGAACTGTATGAAGGAGTGCTTGACGATGAAGCAGCCATTCGCACATTCCTGCAGCGGGGTGTCTCGGTGGCCGGCAGGCTGCGGGGTGAAAGACGGTTTCAGCGCGATCCGTTCCTGCTCTCGGGCGCAGGTTCGGCGTGGTATGACGTTGTCGCGGAGGAATTCTCCGCAGCCGGATTCGACGACTCGGCGGAAATCGTGCTGCGCCCCGGCTGCTACCTGACGCACGATGTGGGTTCCTACCGCAAGGCACAGAAGCGAATCCTCGAAAATAATTCCATCGCGCAGCGCATGAGTTCCGGACTGATCCCGGCGCTGCACGTGTGGGCATACGTGCAGTCGATCCCCGAGGAGGAGAAGGCCATTATCGGCATGGGCAAGCGGGACGCTGCATTCGACTCGGGCCTGCCCGTTGCGGCGCTGCATTACCGGCCGGGGAATGAGATGCCGAAAGCGGCTCCTTCAAATTGGGAGACTACCAGGCTGATGGATCAGCATGCATTCTTGAAAATTGCCGCGGGAGACGATATTAAAGTGGGCGACATGATAGGGTTCGACATCTGCCATCCGTGCCTGACGTTCGATAAATGGCGGGTTTTGCCCGTTGTTGATTCTAATTTCAATGTTGTAGAGGTAATTCAGACATTTTTCTAAATTCCAGCACGCAGAAATCTCTAAACGGAATTAGTAGATAAGATAGCGGGCGCGAATCGATTGGAAGCGCTCCTGGGCGTCGCGCCAGGATTCCGCAATGCGGCGCGGATCTTCGCCTGCAGTTAGCGCGTCCATGCTGGCCTTATTCACCATCAAGGCATCAAGTCCGGTGAGTTTGAACTGGGCGGGATAGAGGCTCTGGAGTGCGGAAGCTATCTCCAAGCCGAGTTCGGGCCCGTCGAGTGCATTGCGGTCACTTAGCACGACGTTGACGCCCCCGCATTTTTCGCCGGCGTACATCGAGGCGTCGGGCGTGAAATACACGGGGACAAAGCGCACGCCGCCGATTTCGCGGGCATTCAGGTAGCGCGCCAGATCCTGCGGAACGATCCACGGTGCACCGACCAACTCGAACGGCGTGCCGGTTCCCCTGCCGACGGAGATGTTGGTGGTTTCGATCATTCCAGTGCCAGGATAGAGGACAGCTTCCGTAAGGCTGCGCATGTTGGGAGACGGATTGATCCATAGCTGTCCGGCGGAGTCGAACCAGTCACCGCGCATCCAGCCTTCCATGGGGACCACGCTCAGCTTCGCGTGGATGCCGCGCTCGGTGTTGAACATCTTAGCGAGTTCGCCGATGGTCATGCCGTGCTGGATGGGTGTTTGCCAATAGCTTACGAACGATTCGCGGCTGGGATCCGCGACCGGTCCGTAGATCGACGCGCCCGTAATCGGATTGGGGCGATCAAGGACAAGGATGGGCTTGCCGGCTTTGGCGGCCACTTCAAGAAAGTACCCCAGGGTGGTTTCGTAGGTGTAGAAGCGGACGCCCACGTCCTGGATGTCGTAGACAATCACATCGAGGGCGGAGATGGACTGTAACGATGGACGCCGCTTCTCGTCGGTATTTCCGTAGATGCTGATGATCGGGACACCGGTAGCGGTGTCCCGAGAGTTCTGGATATCGGTCGAGTCGGCGTTGCCGAAGACGCCGTGCTCGGGGCTGAAGATGGCGGCGAGTTGGATGCCCGGCGCGTGCGCAAGCACATCAATGGTGCGGCGGCCGAGCGAGTCGACACCGGTCTGGTTCGTCACCAGGCCGACCTTGACCGTGCCGGCGCTGTTGACGCGGAGTTCGCGAAAGTCGTGATCCTCGAGCAGGTCGATACCGTTTTTCACGACGCCATTGCGGGCTGTGATCCGGCGTGAAGCCATGAGCGACTCGTTATATCCGGTGATGCGGGCCAGGCGAATTTTTTCTTTTTCCTTTACGGTGAGAGCCAGGCCATCCACCACCGCGGTGGCCACGCGGCTGCGCAGAGAAACCACGGACTTGCCGACGTGCGGATGCACCGCATTCGTGAGAAGGATGATGTAGGTGTCCGTAACCGGATCGATCCACAGCGATGTGCCGGTGAAGCCGGTATGTCCGAAGGAGCCGACGGGGAGCAGTTCTCCACGGTTGCTGGCGAAGGGCGAATCAATGTCCCAGCCAAGACCGCGCACACTGGGAGCGTTGGCCGGCGTTTGCGGTGTGATCATTTTTTCGATGGTCTGGGGACGCAGAACCGTGAAACCGTTGAGCAGATCGCGGGCGAAGATGGACAGGTCATCGGCGGTGGAGAAAAGGCCGGCATGGCCGGCAACACCTCCCATGCGCCGCGCCGTGGGATCGTGAACCGTGCCGCGCAGCATCATGTTGTGCTCGTCGTATTCCGTGGGGGCGATGCGTGGGCGCCATTCGTACGGGGGCAGGAAGCGCGTGTGCTTCATGCCGAGCGGAGTGAAAACATTCCGGGATGCAAAATCGGCCAGCGATTCGCCGGAGACCTTCTCCACGAGGAAGCCCAGCACTTCGAAGTTGATGTCGCTGTAAACAAAACGCGAGCCCGGCGGATTGAGGGGTTTCTGCGCCATGGCCATGGCGAAGGCGGTGTCGCGGCCAGCCCACGGCGCCTGCAGATCGAGGTCGGGCGCAAGGCCGGAGTAATGGGTCAGCAGTTCGCGAATGGTGATGTCCTGCTTGCCGTTTTGCGCAAACTGGTGCAGATAGGCGGCAACCGGGTCGTTGAGGCGGATGCGGCCCTCCTGCACCAGTTTCATGATGGACGTGGTGGTTGCGATGCACTTGGTCAGCGAGGCCAGGTCGAAGATCGTGTCGAGCGTCATGGGCTCGCGCTGGGGCTCGAGCGATCGGGAACCGAATGCGCGCCGGTACACGATGCGACCGTCGTGGCTTACCAGGAGAACGCCGCCGGGGATGCTGCCGTCGGCAACTGCCTTTTCCATGATGGGATCGAGCAGGGCGCGCAGGCGGGGTGATTCGACGCTCGCCGGCGCCGACGGGGGAACACGCTGTGCGCGCGCGCCGGCCGGTAGGAAACAGGGTGCGAGCAGAAGCAGGTAGACGCATAGTGCGACGCAGTGCCGAAGATGGGGCGGGAATTGTGGCATGAGCCTCCGTTCAGTTTTGGCTAGACGCCGCCGTGCGGCCGGGCATCAGCCGGCTTGCGCCGAATCCCGTCAACAGGGTTGCGATGCTTCCGAAGACAACGTACCAAGTGAACGCAACCCGGGTAAATTGCCATAGCCAGACATTGAGAGCAAAGCCGAAAAGCATGCCCGCCATGGCGCCGCGCTCTGAGGCCGATTTCGAGAGCACGCCAAGAAGGAATACGCCGAGCAGAGATCCGTAGGCGACCGAAGCAATCGAGAGGCCCATTTCGAGCACCTTCCCCCCGTGACGGGCAAAGAGCGCAAGGGCGAAAAGGATCACGGCCCAGCCGAGGGTGGCAACGCGCGAAATGCGGACGCGGCGCTGTTCCGTCGATTGCGGCGCGAGGCGAGCGTAGAAGTCGACCACCGACGTGGAGGAGAGCGAATTCAAGGCGGCACTGAGATTCGACATGGCCGCGGCCAGAATGGACGCGATAATGAACCCGCTGACGAGGTGCGGCATTCGTGTCGCGATGAACGCCGGGAAGATGGTATCGGTGCGCAAAAAGCGCGGCGCGCCCGCAGAGAGGGCGTAAAGCGAAAACAGCATCGCGCCGATGAGCAGGAAAAGCGCGAACTGAAAGAAGACGGCGATGCCGCTGGCCACGATTGCGAGTTTGGCCTGGCCCTCGCTGCGGGCGGCCAGCAGCCGCTGCACGATTAATTGGTCCGTGCCGTGAGTAGCGGTGATCAGAAATGTGCCTCCGATGACGCCCGACCACAACGTGTAGGTGGAGGACAGATTCCACGAGAGGTCCAGCACGCGGAACTTGCCGGCACGGGAAGCGGTGGAAACGATGGCGGTCCAACCGCCGGGCACTGAATGGGAAAGCACAAATACCGCCGTGACCGCGCCCGCCAGGTAGACGGCAAGCTGCACCACGTCGGTCCAGATGACCGCGGCCATCCCTCCCTCGAAGGTATAGATCAGGGTGAGAACCGTGACGATGGCGATCGCGGAAATGTCGCGGCCAAGGTCACTCATGCCTGAAAGGAATTCGCCCAGCGCGATGCGGACGACGATGGCTACTGCGAAGACGCGTACGCCCTCCGCCGCGGCGCGGGTCACCAGGAAAAGGCCTGCCGTGAGAGTTCGCAGGCGGTTGCCGAAGCGACGATCGATCAGTTGATATGCGGTAATCAGTTGCCCTCGAAAGTAGTGGGGGACGAGCACAAAAGCCACGATCACGCGCCCGATCACGTACCCGAAGACCAGTTGCAGGAAGCGGAAGTCCCTTTCGTACGCGAGTCCCGGCACGCTGATGATGGTTAGGGTGCTGGTTTCGGCTGCCACGATGGAGAGCGAAATGGCCCACCAGGAGATTTTTCTGTCCGCCAGGAAGTAGCCTTGCAGGGTGGTTTGCTTGCGACGAAAACGGAGGCCGAAGAGCGTCACCGCGGCAAGATAGCCGGCAATCACCAGGAAGTCGGACGCGTTCAGCCCCACGCATTGCTCCTCGATGCAGAGACTAAGTTAACAGGTTCGTCGGCCA
>DASXXV010000140.1:0-10914 GCA_036502905.1 Occallatibacter sp.
CCCCAGTGATAACCGTCGATCGGCTCCGCATCGCCCCACAGGTCGGTATTGTGATGTATCACGAACCCGCGCGCGCCGTAGTAGTCGCGCGCCACCTTCACTCCTGTGCCGCTGGCCGGGGTGCGCACCATGTCAATCAAGTTGACCAGCGGCAACGTCGATTGGCTCAGGCCCGCGGGTTCCGCGAGCCAGTAGTTCATCTCGGTGTTGATGTTGATGGTCCACTTCGATCCCCAGGGATTTTTGATGCCGGCCGCCCAGATTCCCTGCAGATTGGCCGGCAGACCGTCCGGTCGTGAAGAACTGATGAGCAGGTAGCGGGCAAACTGGAAATAAAGTTCCTGCAACCCGAGGTCGTCCGCACCTTCACTCACGCGCTTGACGCGTTCATCCGTCGGCAGCGCATCGTTCGCGGTTGTGGCGGAGCCCAGGTGAAGCGACATGTCGCGAAAGACCGGCTGGTAAGCTGTTTCCTGCCGCGCCAGTATGTCGGCTGCGCTTCGGGCTCGTGCCTGCGCCAGCACCCGCTCGCATTGCACTTCCGGATCGCCGCCCTTGAAAGGCCCCCCGCTGAAATCGGTTGCGGCGGCTATGAGGACCGTAACCGAATCCGCATTCGTCACCACCAGCTCCGAACCTTCCGGATGGACGCTCCCGCCTTCCGGCAGCACCAGCGCCTCTCCCGCGAATCGGATCTGATCCTTGTGATCGGGTCCTTCTCGCAAAAGAAGGCTGTCCTCGCCGCGCGGCCGGACGCTGAAATCCGCCGGACGATCCATGCTCGCGCGGAAGCTGATAGCGCCTTTCTTGTCGGCGATAAGGCGCACCACCATAACTTCATCCGGCACCGAGGCAAAAACTTCGCGCGTGAAATGCGTTCCGTTCACCGTATACGTTACCCGAACAACGCCGCTATCAAGGTCGAGCTGGCGGCGATAATCCGAGACGTTTGCTCGATCGGCTGAGCGCAGGTAGAGATCGCCGAGGGTACTGTATCCGGGCATGCCCGCGGGAACGCCGATCATGTCTTCCTGTGCAAGTTTTTCAGCGGCAGATATCTTTACCTCATCGAGCCCCTTCGAGTCCAGCAGGAGTTTGCGTATCTGTGGAACCGCCTCATGGGCTCCGGGATTCAAGCGATTGGTGCGGCTGCCCTCCCACAACGACGCCTCGTTCAATTGCAGGTGCTCGTCCCCGCCATAGGTCTGACTGCCGTCCATCAGCGCGGCATTTTTTCTCGCGTCCTGCAGATCGCCATTGTTGGGACCCGAATTGGCCCCGCCAAACACCATGGCGCCGAGCCGGCCGTTCCCCACGGGAAGCGCATGATCCCAGATGGGGGCGGGAGAGCGATACCAAAGCATCTGGCGCACCGCTGGCGAAGGGGTTTGAGCGTGGGAATACAGATGGTCCGCGAGAATCAAGACGCAGGAAAAAACAACCGCTGTGGCAATTCGGTTCATGCTCCCTCGCTGTGGCACTCCCGCCTTCCTTTTTGCTGCTCACTGGCAGCGAAAATTCTGTGCGTCCTCGGTGTCGCCGGTCCCCGTGTACTGCGCGTGTTTGGGATACGCGCAAAGGGGGCGGCTACGGCCGGGGAATGCTTTGCCGGTGGCGATCACCGACTCCGGCGCGCTGCCCTTCTCCACCCATTTGACCACCGCAGTCAGCATGTCGAAATGGTCGAGACCGGGACCGCCGCCGCAATGCGCCATGCCCGGTACCAGGAAGATGCGGCTCCATTGCGCCACGCCGTCTGCCCCGCCATTGGTCGCGGCCAGAGACTTGTAGTAGTCAAGCGTGTCCAAGGGCGAGAACCAGGGATCGCTGTCACCATGGAAGAAGATGAGTTTGCCGCCGTTTTCAGAGAAGGTGGAAAGATTCGTTGATGCCGGTTCCACGAGCGGGTCAGAGGCGTGGAGCGCTTCCTTGTCCACGTCGATCTCGCTGGCGGTGGTATAGGGACCGAAGAGGCCGCGTGTACCTAATGCGAGCAGGCCCTGGACAGGACCGGTCATCGCGATGCCTGCGTCATAGAGGAAGCCCGGGTAGACCTGGGTACCGTAAGCGTTCTTTGGTCCCGCAAAGGCTTTCTGGATGGCGGCAGTTTTCTCAGGCGCGATACATCCGCCTGTCTGGCCGGGCTTGCAGGCCAATTCGGTGGGATCGAAATCGCAACCGAGCGGGTCGAAAATCATCCCGTCGGCCACGCCGTCCCTGGCGTCGCACCGTTTCATCAGAGCATCCATGAAGAGCTTGCGTTCGCTGTCGCTGAGCAGCTTGTCAATCTCCGGCTTGCCGGACGCGTCCTTTGGGGCAGCCTGGTTGTACGCCACTGGAATCCATTTGCCGATGGCCAGGTTTGACAGCCCGGTACGCATGGCGGGATCGCCGGAAACGATCCCGTTGAAGACGGTGGGATAACGCTGGGAGAGAATCATGCCTTCGCGCCCGCCGGTGGAGCAGCCCACGAAATATGAATACGCGGCGGGCTTCGCATAGTACCGCGCGATCACCTGCCTGGCCACACCAGCGACTTCGGCATTGGCCTGGTACGCAAAATCGAGATACGCCTGCTGGTCGCGCATGAACGAGAAATCGAACGGCCCCGTCTTGGCTTTGTGCCCCGTGTCAGTGCTGGCTACCGCGAAGCCTCGCGTCAAGGCGGGTTTGTCGCCTGAGTACGACGCCCCCGCGGGATAAGCGACCACGCCATTTCCGCCGCCACCGCCCTGCATCACGAAGTCGCCATTCCACACGGCCTTTTCAGGCAAGGCCAATGCAAATCCAATGCCGAACTCCTCGCCGCCGACACCTTTGCGGCGATGGATTACCCCGTCCACGCGGCAGTGCGCCGGCAAAGGTCCGATCGCGGGAGCACCGGGATACGGCGGCGGAACAGTCGTGCCTGCAGCCACCGGCGCCGCCCTGGTGATTGCAACGCCATCGATCCTGACGTCAGCCAGCGCCGGGCAGGAGTCGGTGGATTGCCCATTCGCCGTCGCGCACGCGCACGAGACTACCAACAAAAAGAGCAGAGACCTTGATCGCATGATTCAGCGCCTTCTTTACGTGAGATATGTTTGAGCGAACCTTCGCGACTACTGGCCTGCGGTCCCTACCGGAAACCGGTAGATGTTGATGCTGATGGGGGCCACAGTTACGGAATGGAGGACATTGCCGATGGCGATCTCCTTCACTTGCACCTCGGCCGCCTGGCCCACGCGGTTGGCCGCATCCAGACTGTTTCCGGTCATCTGCCACAGCGTAGATGCCCCTGCGACCTGCGCACCGGCAAGATTCAAGTCGAGCTTCTGTTCTGAGTCCGTCGCATTCACCACGGCAACGGTGAGGAACTTGCGATCCGGCGTCAGCGCGGCGAACACGTCGAGCGGATAGGTCGGGCTTCCCGAACTGGTCTTCGGCTGGTCGGGCGACGGCGGGTACTTTGGCTCCGGCTGCGGCGAAGTGCCCGAAACGCCGACCGGGATCAAACCCGGAAAATTGTTGCTGTACATCTTGAACAGGATTCCGAGGGTATTCAAGGTTGAGGCGGTGCGGTTGAAATCAAGAGTCGACGTGCCCATGGTGTGCGCTGCCATGGTCAGGAAATCTGTATGGCGCAGCATCTCGTTGAAGATCATCGCATAGGCGAGAGCCTGTTTGAGATTCGGCGCGCGCCCGAAACTGCCGCCAAAATAGGCGTACTCGTCAATCGACAGAAAGGTCTTGCGGTCGAGCGTGGCCGGGAAGCGGTGCTGGTAATCCTGCCATTCTTCAGCTTTTGAGCGCACGATATTGGCGGGATAGCGCGCAAACTCGAGCGTGGTCTGGTCCACCTTGTCGAAGGCATCGTCGTTGGGCGCATCGGACGGCAGATTTCTGGCCTTCTCCAAGTTGTAGCGCTGACCGGGCCGCGCGTACCAGTGCTCGGCCATGCCCTCGAAGTTCCCCCAGCAGTCCTTGAGAAAGCCGCCGGTCCAATCGAAATCGCTGCCGTACGCGCCGGCGAGATTGCCAACGTACCTGGCCCGCAGGGGGCCAGGGACCTGGCCGTCCTCCAGCATCTCACCGGAGGCAATGAGGAGGATCGACGGGTCCACCTTGCGCATCTCTTTTGCGAATTCATTGTGCTTGATCATGAAGTATTTCAGATCGGTACGGCCAATCTGCCACGATCCCCAAGGCTCGTTGCCGATGTTCCAGAACTTCACATGGTAGGGAGCGGCATGGCCGTTCCTGGCGCGCAAGGCCCCCATCGGAGTGGCGGCCGCGCCGTTCATGTACTCCACCTCCTGGGCCGCCGAATGGGCGTCACCCAAGCCGGCATTGACGCTGATGTATGGCTCTACGCCAATGAGCTTGCAGAGATCCGCGAATTCGTCCAGCCCAAGATCGTTGGTCTGCATCTGGCTCCACGCAAAGTCCCAATCCGGAGGGCGCTTGTCGCGATCGCCGATGGCGTGGTACCAGTCGTAATTCGACGTATAGTTGCCGCCAAACCTCCAGAATCCCGACTTGATCTGCTGGAGCGCAGCGATCGTATCGGGCCGATAACCGTCGATGTTATCGGACGGCATCAACGACACCGCGCCGACATGAAAATTGCCACTGCCGGTTGCGATGATCTCGATGCTGGCATCGCCAGCATCGGCCGGAGCCGTGAAGTGGAGCGGGTATTTCACGTAAGCCGCAGTCACAGCCGGGATGTTGACCGTCTGTCGCTGGTTCTCGCCCGTGGCCCAGACCAGGGCCACCTTGACCTTGCTCCCGGGCGTGCCGCGAAGCCAGATGTGCCCGACATATTGCCTGCCTTTCACAAACGCGAGTCCTGATTGCCGGATGCCATGCGGAGTGGCCGCATCGAGCTGAATGCGCGGGCTCTGTTGGCCGACGAATGGCCTCTCCTTGTCCATCACCACGACTTCATCGGGGCCGACGGGCCGCCACTTCTGGAGCGGCATGCGCCCCGGGCCGCCGCCCTGCCGCCGCGGCGGTGGCTCGTCCTGCCTGGAGGAGATTGGAAAATAGAACTTGCGGTCATCGAGCATCTCGGCCCACAGCGGCCCATACATGGTCTTGCCGATGTGCTCGATGAACATCCCGAACACGTAATTCGAGACCGGCTCGGCTGTCTGCCGCGCATCGATATTCAGGACAATGGGGTGCAAAGCGGCCGTCTCGCTACTTTGAGCTCTGGCTGCCAGACAACCGGCCCACATGGCCGCGGCGACGAACAGTGTAAAACGCATCTTCATCAACAACTGCTCCGCTTTGCGGGCTGTAGCCGGCGCAGTGCAGCATGGGGCTAAAACGGCTAGACGAAGTGATTGCCGGAACACGAGAACCCCTTTCTCAAAAGCAGCGGCCGTGTGAAAGAGGAATCGCAGACGGCCAACCAGCCAGCCCGCGCATCTCTGACATGTTCACGAGGCTGGCCGTTCAGAAGTCCCAATATTACCCATATGGATGTGCCGAGGACAATTGCATAAATCGATTTATTCTCACCAAAGCAGCGATGGATCGGTTGGGCATCGCCATGGCTCGCACGATCTTCTCACGGTTGGTACGTTCATTTCCGTCGCCGTTCAAACGTGAAGCGGCCAACTCAACCGCAGACCAGCTAAAACGCCAGCCGAGACTAACCCACAGGATTCAGCCGGAGCTATATACTGGACGGCAAACATGACTATACGAATGAAGGACATCGCACGGGATCTTGGGGTTTCGGTGATTACCATCTCCAAGGTGCTGCGCAACCATCCCGATATCGGCGACGAGACTCGCGAGCGAGTTCTGGCCCGCGTCAAGGAGCTTGATTACCGCCCGAACCTGGCGGCACGCAGCCTCGTGACCGGGCGTACCTATCTTGTGGGCCTGGTGGTTCCCGACCTGCTCCATCCTTTTTTTGCAGAAATCGCCAAGTCTCTATCAGAGGCGCTGAGAAAGAGCGGATATTATCTGATCGTCTCCTCGTCTGAAGAAGACCCTGACATGGAAGAGCAGGAAATTAACCAACTCCTGGCACGACGGCTCGATATTCTCATCATTGCCTCGTGCCGCTCGACCTTGGATCTGTTCTTTCGAATCGAAAGGCAAAAGACCCCCTATATATTGATCGACCGTATCCTGCCGGGTCTCAGGACAAATTTCATCGGGGTGGACGATGAGGCGGTCGGCAGGCTGGCCACCAGGCACCTGATTGATATCGGCTGCAGAAGAATCGCTCACATTCGTGGGCCGGAGACCAGTACGGGTATCCGCCGTTTGGAGGGATACAAACAAGCCCTGGCGCAATCGAAACTGCGCATTGCAGACAACTACATTATCACCGAGCACCGCGGCGATATAGAGAGCAAGCAGCGGGGGGCCGAAGCGATGCGTCGATTATTGAGCTTGAAACCCAGGCCCGACGGAGTGTTTTGCTTCAATGACCCGCTGGCGATGGGCGCAATGATTTATGCCTTGGACGCCGGAGTACGGATTCCGGAGGACATGGCCGTTATTGGCTGCGGAAATCTTCATTACGACGATTCTTTGCGGGTTCCGCTCTCCAGCATCGACCAGCACAGCCGGACAATCGGCCTGGAAGCTGCCCGCATCGCGCTCGGGACTCTCAACGCAAAAGCGCCTCCGGCGCCCGAGACTGTGGTGCTGAAGCCAGACTTGGTCGTACGTCAATCGACGCAGCGACGGCCAGCCAAGCACCTGTCTTCCAAGAGGTAAGCCCGGGCCGGGTGCAGCTCCGGCTGCGCGCTGTTGCCCGCCGGTATGCCCTGTGCCCGAAACCGGCCTCAGGCGGACTCCGCCATGGTTCTGGCATCGAACTGCGCTGCCCCGATTCAGCGTCCTATAGCACTGACGATGGTTCGCGCCGCCGGCATGATCGCCAGGTAACACTTCTTCCTTACGGAAACACTTCCTTGACAATGTCCCGCTGGTTTTCTATGCTTCTTTCGGTACAGTTATCGCTAACTTTGGAGGTGCAAATTGCCGCCTGCACCCAGATTTCGGTCCGCTTCGGCTGAAGGGGTCGATCCGGCTGTCGTGCCCCGCCGAAGATTGAGTTCGGGGTCCACAATTCCCGCCATCGGCCTGGGAACGTTTGGTTCGGACCATGTTTCGCACTCCGCGGTTGCGGACGCCGTCAGGTACGCAGTTTCGGTCGGCTATCGCCATTTCGATTGTGCGTCGGTGTATGACAACGAGGCCCAGATCGGCCACGTGCTCAAGGGAATGTTCGGTGAAGAGCTTCGCCGGGATGAGGTCTGGATCACCTCAAAGCTATGGAATGACAAACATGGCGAAGACGACGTTGTTGCCGCTTGTCAAAGATCCCTCAGCGATCTGCAGATCGAATATCTCGATCTGTATCTGATTCATTGGCCGTTCCCCAACCATCATCCTCCAGGATGCGACGTCAGTTCGCGCGGGCCTAATGCTGTGCCTTACATCCATGAGAACTACATGCGTACCTGGCGGAAGATGGAGGAGCTGGTAGATCGAGGATTGGTTCGCAATATCGGGACGTCAAACATGACAATTCCGAAGTTGCGGCTCCTGCTTCGTGATGCGAGGATCAAACCTGTCGCAAACGAAATGGAGCTCCATCCCCATTTCCAGCAGCCGGAGTTCTTTCGGTATTTGATCAAGAACGGGATCCAGCCCATCGCGTTCTCTCCGCTCGGGTCGCCCGGCCGTCCGGAACGCGACCGCACTCCGGAAGACACATCGCCCATCGAAGATCCGGTGATTGGTCAGATTGCGCGCAGGCTGGGTATCCACCCCGCCGTGGTATGCATCAAGTGGGCTGTGCAGCGAGGGCATATCCCCATCCCGTTTTCGACCAACCCACGCAATATTCTCGCCAATCTTGTCGCCGTAACCAGCGAACCGCTGACCCACGACGACATGGCCACAATCGAGAAACTCGACCGCAATTGCCGCATGATCAAGGGGCAAGTCTTCCTCTGGAAAGACAACCAGTCATGGGAAGATCTCTGGGATCCGAATGGGACTATCACGCCAGCGTAGCGCGTGTCGGCAGGAAAGTCTTAGATCGATGTAACTTATCCGTACGGGACCGAAGATGCAGGGGATAAGAAGTTATGTCAAGCACGATGAAGGCCGGGTTTCTGCCGGGAAACAGTAGCGTCGAGATAAAGGATGTCGCCGTGCCCGAACCCGGGCATGGTGAGGTATTGCTTGAGGTAAAGGCATCAACCATCTGCGGCTCCGATATCCGTTGCATCTACCATGAACACCTTGGCAAGGGCCCCGAAGGATACCAGGGAGTGATTGCGGGGCACGAACCCGCCGGCGCGATCGTGCAGACGGGACCCGGATGCCGCAGGTTCAAAACGGGTGACCGCGTTCTTGTCTATCACATCTCTGGCTGCGGAGTGTGCAATGACTGTCGCCGCGGGTACATGATTTCCTGCACCAGCGCCCAGTACCGCAGGGCTTATGGCTGGCAGCGCGACGGCGGTATGGCCGAATACCTCCTGGCGGAAGAAAAGGACCTGATTCTTCTTCCTGATTCGCTCACTTACCTCGATGGAGCCCAGGTGGCTTGCGGATTCGGCACCGTCTATGAGGCTCTCGAGAAGATCGGCATCAGCGGCAACGACGCGGTGCTGATCACCGGCCTTGGCCCGGTGGGACTGGCGGCTGGGGCGCTTGCCCGCAAGCTGGGAGCAGACAGAATTATCGGCATCGATATTTCCGCGGAGCGGCGCGAGCTCGCCTTGCGCCTGGGCCTGTGCGATTCAGTTCTCCCAGCCGGTCCGGATAATGTCAACGAGATACGCGAGCTCACCGGAGGGTTGGGTGTGGAACGCGCGGTAGACTGTTCTGCCAACGCGGAGGCGCGCGCAATAGCCATTCGAGCGACTCGGAAATGGGGCAAGGTGGCGATGGTTGGGGAGGGCGGCAGCGTTACATTCAACCCATCTCCCGACATGATTCACGATCAGAAAACGATTTACGGCTCCTGGGTGACGTCAACCTGGCTTATGGAGGAATTGGTTGAGCGCCTGGTGCGATGGAACCTTCACCCGGAGGACATTGTTACGCACCGGTTCCCGCTCCACAAGGCCGATGAGGCATACAGTCTGATGGCATCAGGACGCTGCGGCAAGGTTGCGGTGTGCCCGAGTGGGGAGTAGCGGCGGACGGTTGTACCTAGTGGCCTGTCGCGGAGAATTCGTTACCAGCATCGCAGAGAAGCAACCGCAGGTCCTTCGACTGCGTTGCTCGCTTTCGCGATCAACTTCGCTCAGGATGACAGGTTGTTGAACATCAATACAGTAAAGCTCTCACTGCGACAGGCCACTATGGGGCGTCATGTTTGAACGGATGACGCTCGACGATGCCCTTGCCTTCGCGGATTACGATCCACTGATTCGCGTCGACGCCCGTAACCGTCTCCACTTTGCCTTGGGGCCAGCGGATGGTCACATCCGCTTTGGTGGCACGCCCCAGGCCGAAATGCACGCGGAAGTCGCCCTGGGAAATGTGGAATCCCCCACTGCGAACTTCGTCTATCTGCTTTCGTCCACCGGCGGTCAGCGTGAGGCGTGCGCCGATCGCGTCCCGGCCAGACGCCGTAACGGCGCGGACCAACAGTGCGTTTCCCCTGGGGCCGAAGTTCTTCAGCAATGATGGAGGTTCGAAAAGATTAACCACGACGATCTCTTCGGATCCGTCGTTGTCGAGGTCGCCTACTGCGATTCCGCGCGACGAATGCTTTGCGGTAATGCCCTGTCCGCCAGTCGCGGACATATCGTAGAACTGCCCGTCGCCGCGATTCCAGAACAACTGCCGGGGCTGTTTGAACTCCTCTCCCAGCTTGTAGTTCTCGACGAATGAGTACACGTGCCCATCGGCGATGAACAGGTCTTTCCATCCATCGTTGTCGAAATCCAGAAAGGCTGTACCCCATTTCACGTATTGGGTGTGCACCGCGAGCCCCGCCGCGCTGGTCACGTCGTCGAAGTTTCCGTTCCCGAGGTTTCGATAGAGTGTATTGGTGTCGCTCGAAAAATTAGTCTTGAAGATGTCCAGATGTCCGTCGCCGTCGTAGTCGGCAGCTGCGGCGCCCATCCCCGCCTGCTCGCGGCCGTCCTCGTTGACTGCGAGTCCGCTTACGAGACCTCTCTCTTCAAATGTCCCGTCGTGTTTGTTGTGAAAGAAAAGGCTGGGGGTGGAGTCGCAGGTGATATAGAAATCGGGCCAGCCGTCGTCATCGAAGTCGCCGGTGAGGACGGTAAATCCGTAATATTCGGGCGGGGTCTCCACGCCGGCCTGTTTCGTGACGTCGATGAAATGCCCGTGCCCGTCGTTGTGGTAGAGGGTCATGGTCTCGCCCTTGAGGCCGCGCGGGCCGCAGGGGACGGGCATGCCTTTCCAGTTGCAGCCGCTCTTATCGCGCGGCGCCGGGGTCTCCTGGGCTTTGAAATCGACATAGTTGGCGACAACGAGATCGAGATAGCCATCGCGATCGTAATCGATAAACGCGCATCCTGTGCTCCATCGCGATTGCGGCCGGTAAAGCCCCCGCTCCCGGGTCTCATCGCGAAACGTGCCGTCTCCCATGTTGTGCAGGAACACGTTATGCCCCCATTGGGTGACAAAGAGATCCACGTGGCCTTGGTTATCGGGGTCGCCGGCGCAGACTCCCTGCTCCCATCCGGTATGGCCGATCCCGGCTTTGGCGGTAACATCCTCAAACCGAAGTCCGCCGAGATTGTGGTAAAGATGCGGGGTCAGGGGAGGACCCGGATTCTTTTGAAAGCGGTCGCCCTGCAAAAGAAAAATATCCGGAAGGCCGTCGTTATCGTAATCGAATATCGCCACACCGGTCCCGGTGTTTTCGACGATGTAGGTCTGATCCATCGCGCCGGAGATCACCTC
>DASXXV010000141.1:0-13147 GCA_036502905.1 Occallatibacter sp.
AAGCGGTCGGTTTTCAGTTTGTTTCACAGTTAAGCGTTCGAAAACAAAAGAGGCTGACCGGGTGGGTCAGCCTCGTTGGGTGTTTGCGGAACGGGCTTGCAGGCCCGCTCCGGGTGGTTACGTCTTACTTGTGCTTTGGAGCTGCCTTCTTCCTCGCGCCGCCAGTCGCCGGCCTGTTGACGGAGAGAAGGCCGGTACAACATCTTAGTCATCTACAACCACCCGCCGCTCGCCTTACCACGTTTGCAGGCGGAGTCGGCAGCACAGTATTGCTCGGCGGCGGCGGTCCAACCTGAATTAACTTCACTTCAGATCTGTTGGAATCGCCCTGGGCGTCCCACGCGCATGCATAGAGAAGATGCTGGCCAGCGCCCCAAACAGGACGCATCTTTTCAGGCCGGCAACCTAGTCATGATTGCCGACATAACACTGATGAATCGCGGCCTCCGGAGATCCCTGCCATTTGGCTTTTTCGAGGTCCGCCTCGCTTAGCTCCACCAGGTTGAAATCGATTGCCCCGTCGGGGTGAACGGTTCCACGCAGAAATCCATACACGTCCGTCTTCGCCCCGCGGTCGGCCTGGGTCGGAAGCCGGTAGCGGTGAGCGCCCGCGGTTCCCACGATCCAGCCGGGAACCACCTTGTTGGAGTGCTCTTTCCAGTACCAGGTATTGAAGACGTTGGGCGAGTAGTAGTGGGAATGGCTGGCGATGATGTACACGTGCTTGCCGGCGGCCTGCGCGTCATACATCCAGTGGTAAACCAACTCGCCGGTGCGAACGCCCAGATCCCAATCGTCCATGGCATGTTCCGAGCCGGTGGAATGGGGCAGGGCCTCGTGCATGCCGGCCACAATGCCGTGGACATTGGAGTGAGGATCGAGATCGCGGTCCAGCACGGAGCGCAGCCAGTGCATCTGCGCGGCGGTGAATTCATCGTGAGTCGCGTTGTCGAGGGTGATGAAGTCCACGCCGTTGTGCACCCAGTGGTACCAGGGGCCGACCGGCGCTGCATCGGCGCCATCTTCCTTGCGCTGCGCCGCGATTTCGGGCCGGTCGAGCAGCGCCGAAAACTTGACGATGTAGCCCTCGCGGGTCATGGGCGCCACCGTCTCGTGATTGCCCCGTCCGAGGAACACCGGCAGCGAACCAAAGGCGGCGATCTGATGAGTCAGGAAGTCGTCCCAGGCGCGCTGCTGGTACTCGGACTTCGACATGGGAACGCCGGGGGTGCGCATGGCCGCCATGTCCTCGTCTTCTGAGGACATCCAGCGAAAATCCCCCAGGTGCCAGTAGAACGCGTCCTTGTCGGCCTTGACCCGGGCGGCAATCGCGGGCATCACGAAGTCGCCGCAATTGCGGCTGTCGCCCGACACGGCGAAGCTCCACGTGCTGTCCCCGTTTTCCGGCGCCCCGGATTGCGACGCGGCAACGGCGGCGACCACGAAAAAGATGAGAGGCGCAGATACAAGGAGCGAGAGGGGGAATCTGTCCCTGGACATGCATCCAGCATACGATGGCCGCCGGATTCCCCCCGCGAAGGTGGAGAAGGCCTCCGGGATTTTTGCGCCGGGTTGTGATTTGAGTCACGGAGGACCGGACGCGTTCTTCGCTAGCCTCAAGAAGAAGGCGCCGCCGCAAAGGATGTGCGCATAAAGGAGTTGTTTTTATGGCTTATGTAGTCACGGATGCGTGCATCAAGGACTTTGTGTGCGTGGCGGACTGCGCCACCAATGCCATCGCGCCGGCGCAGGGCGATCCCCGGGCGGATGGCGTTTCCCAGGTCTTCATAAATCCCGACGATTGCATCGACTGCGGAAACTGCGCCGATGTGTGCGCCCAGAACGCAATCTTTCCCGAGTCCGATCTCCCCGCCGACAAAGCTGGCTTCGCCGAGAAGAACCGCGCGTTTTTCAGCTAGGGGAGACAGCGGAGCTAGCGGCGCCAGCCGGGCTGCGCGCGCATTAGCGGAGTTTGAGCGGAAAACAGCAGAGCGAGCGGTGCCAGGCATGTAACGGCGATCGGCTCCGCTGACTCCGCCCACTCCGCTAGCCCCGCTGACTCCGCTGCTATTACTGGTTTTCCGGCCTTTGGGGCGGCGCGGCGCTGGCTGGCGGCGCCACGGAAACACTTGCGGGCTGATTCTGAACGGATGCCGCCGTCTGGCCCTCCGGCAGGCTGGCGGGCGCAACCACCGTCACAGGCAGCGTAAGCGTCTGCACCGTCTGCGGGTCATCGCGGAGCTTCAGGTACAGTACGCCGTTATTCGCCGGATGCGGCACCGCCAGTTGTCCGCCGGTAAATTCGGGCGGGATCTCGGTGGCATTGGAGAAATCCTCCGCCGCCGAGATGGACGCCGCCAGAAACAGGTTCGTCCCGGTCAGCATGCAGGGCTTGTTGGGCACGTGCGAGCAGCGCAACTCCTTGAATGCCGGGATGCGCACCAGCGTGCCAAGCGGCATCCAGTCTCCGGCCACTCCATTGGACGCGACCGCGCGCGCCCGCAGCGGCCCAAATGCCGACGAGCCGAACCGGGCCAGCGGCTCGATGCTGCCCAGTGCCGTCTTGCTGTCTTCGAGCATGAGGCTGCCGTCGGACAGGGAGAGGGTGGTGTGGAAACTCCCGTCCGCAGCCGCCACCTCCACGTTCTGGCTGCGGGGAAACGTCTGCGGCACTACCGATTTGAGGAAAAACACCAGGCGCGAGCCGAGGGGCACATCTTCCGGGCTCCCCATGTGCACCGGCGAGGGCGCCGGTTGCGAATCGTCCTGCGACGCCTTGCTCAGCAGGGCGACCTGGGGCCGGGGCGCATTTACGGTTACGGGCACTTTCAGCTGGCGTCCGTCGCGGAGCAGCACCTTGGCCGAATACGACGTGCCTGGCTCGAGCTCGAGAGTCGAACCCTCGGTATTCAGCTTGAGCTGGTCGAAATCCTGCACGCGGGTCAGCCCCTCCGGGGTCCACGTGACCTGGTTCAGGCTCACCTTGGCAACTTCATCCAGTCGCGTGCCCTTCAGGGTAGCCTCGTGGTCGCCCGCACTGACCGTGAAGTGCTCCAGCGAAGCGGCCTCCGCATAGGCATCCACGTCGAGCGTATCGGGCTTATCCACGCCGTATTGGTGGATGTCGAACAGCAGGGTTTGCGGGGTGGCGTCCTTCAGCGGCACGCCGACCTCGAGCAGCTCCGGCTTGGCAGCTTTCCACTTGAGCGCAACGGGGTCGCCGCCCGAGGGTTTGCGCAGGTTGATCTTATCCACGCAGAGCGTGCTGCTTCCTTTCACGTGGAGGGTGTCGTCGCGGCCCACGATCAGGGCCGACTGATCGTCGGACGCCAGCACCCATTTCTGGGGCCCGGCGGACAGCAGGTGGAAGCGCGGCCCGTCCCAGTCGTCAAACCCCCATTTCCCGCGAACCACGCCGGTCAGTTCGCCCGGCGGCAGGGCCGGAAGCGGCTTTTGCAGCACCAGGCCGCCCTTGGCGGGGTCTGCGGCGATGGGCAGGTCCACCGGTCCTTTCTCCGTTTCAATGCGCAGGGACAGGTCGTGAGCCAGTTCGGTGGCAAAAATCAGCGGCGCGCCTTCTGCCTGGAAGGCCAGCCCGGGTTTCTGGGCGCAGCTAGTCTCCAGGGGGTTCGTGGGGTGCAGCGGCGGCGCCTTCGACGGGCCCACCGGGGGCAGCGCAATTACCACCACCGATTTTGGATCGCGGAATGAAGGCGGGACGTTCAGACGAAGGTTCAGCGTGTCGTTGGTGGGCAGGGCCAGGGCCGGGATGTACTGGAAATGGGCAGTGTGCAGGGAAGACAGGATCTTCGCCGTATCCACGATTGCGCCGACGTAGGGACTGAACTGCCCGCCTCCGCCCATGCTCGAATAGCTGAGCTGGTTCATGAGGTCGCCTGCCGAGCCGCTGGCCAGTTGCGATACCAGGGACTGGGCGTTGGCGTCATCCAGAACCAGGCCCTCGGTGTGCTGCACCAGGCAGGGCGCCTGCTGGTCGCTGGGCTTGTCGAAGCATTGCTGGTCGAGCTTGATTCCCAGCGACCTGGCGGCCGCCTCGGCGTGCTCTTTCAGGGTTTTGGGATCGGTCTGGGATGTAACTCTAACCTCGTTGAGGTAGGCATCCAGGCGCATCCGGTCCCAACTTGCAGCTTGCAAGTCCTGACCGGCCCGGACAAAGGCGCCCGGGCGGTCGTGAACCGCTTTGCGCAGAGTACTGAAGTCGCCTCCGGTCTCCGGAACAAGGAATACCAGCGCCTGCTGCGCCTCCTTGGGAACGGTCACGAACACGCCTTCGTTGCGCGCCTGGCGGGTCCAGGTTTCCACCCGGGTGAACCAGTCCGTGGGAGGCGGATTGGTAACCCCGCGCAGGAAGGCCACGACCAGGACGTACCGCTCCGATTGGCTTTGGGGAAAATCGGAATGGATCCAGAGCCGATCCCCGGGCAGAAGGTTGGGTGTCTGGCCGATGGGGAGGGTGACATCCCCTCTTTTTACGTGAACATCGACC
Source organism: Occallatibacter sp. (assembly GCA_036502905.1). Lineage (GTDB taxonomy): Bacteria > Acidobacteriota > Terriglobia > Terriglobales > Acidobacteriaceae > Telmatobacter. The sequence goes on from DASXXV010000141.1 coordinate 4,508, forward strand.
TTGGGTCCGGTCAAATCGAACGCCGGGCTGTCGGCCCACAGTACAGACACAGACAGAAGCAGAAAGCAAAACAGCGGCAGACTACGGCGCATGCATCTATTGTACGAAGTCCAAGATGGGAATCAACGATTTTGGGGGGAGTATAAATCTGGCTGCCGGAAAACTCCCCTGCGAGGCAGGTCCGCGTTGCTCGGAGGTACCCAACTTTGGCCAATTTACCCCTAGATACGGAGGTGCTTATTGTCTATACTATGAAGGGGATAGTTTCACTTTGGAATAGGTAGATCCTTTCTCGACTCAACGTAGGGTCTTTCACCACAAAGTACTCATTGATTTGGCACCGGTCAAAGTCCGGCGCCTCTTTTTACCTTACATTAATCGGGAATGGTCGGAAGCGGCGCAAGACGCGGGCATTCTTGAGACCCGCATGGCGCTAGCTTCCGTCGTTAGAGTATTCCGACTGGGGGGTTCCTGGCACGCCGCACCACATGCAGGCGCAGGGACCGGATATGGGAGAAGCACGTATGAAGTCGCAAAAAGCTGCGCAGCAGAGAAATATAGACGTTAGTCAATTGACCATTCCGGATGCAGAAGAAATCATCGAAGAGGCCCTGTCCGAGCTATCTTTCTCCCAGGATCCTGGTTTAGCGCGCGCGCTGCGGTTCCTGGCCCCTCCGGGATACCAGGCCATTGTCGAGTTATGCAGTGAGAACGGGCGCAGCAAGCGCCGCAATGCCACTGCCGAAGACTGGTCGCCGGAAGAAGACGAAGTGCGGATTTACTTTGAGCGGGTTGAGGATGGTGAGGCAGCTCCCCGTCCGGTGCGGACGTCCCGACCGCTTCACGACCATCGCTCTGACAGCGATGAGAACAGCCAGGAAGTGGTTATGCCCGCCGACCTCGACGCCCGCGTGAAGGAATTGTGCTCCGCGTTGGCCGAGGCGGAACGAGGCGGGCATGCATTCATCGCGCTCAAGTGGTTCCGCGACTCTTTCCTGCCCCGTAAGGCGTACCGCTGGAACCAGAATCCCGAATCGCGCCAATCGGTGCTGGCCGAGGCTATCCAGCGCGGGGTGGTGCTTACCAGCAAGATCGCCAATCCCAAGACTCCCGCGTACCCGACCACCACGATCCGCCTCAACCGTGCCGAGGCCGGCATTCCTGAAGAGGCGCAGCGTTTCCATCCTGTGTCGATACAGGGAGACTCGCTGACCGCCGTGATTGAAGAGGAACGGGGGGCCATGTGAGTTGTTACTTCCTCGAAGCCACAGCCTTTGCCAAGCTGTTTGTGCGCGAGCCGGGGACCGATACGCTCATTCGCCTGATGGAGACGGTGGAGGACAATCGCAAGCTGATTGCCGCCTCCACTCCGCTGGAAGTGTACGCCGCGCTGCGTCGGCGGGAGCGTACCGGGGCCATCACGCCCCAGGACGCGGCTGCTGCGATTGAAGTTCTTCGGCTGGAAGCTGCGCGGACCGTTCAGCAGCCGCTCAATCCGGCGGTTCTCGAGTCCGCCCGCCAGCTTCTGGACCGCACCATCCTGCGCTGGCCCGACGCTCTGCAGGTGGCCGCCGCCCTGGTGGCCCGCGAAATGTTTCAGGGTACGGAAATCATCTTCATATCCGCATCGCAGACCCTTCTCGACGCTGCCCGGGCCGAAGGCCTGCAGATCGTTAATCCCACGATGGAGAAGGAAGTCGCTACCGAGCAGGCCGAACCGGTCTAGATCTGATTTGCTTCATAGATTGACCCTCAAAGAGCAAGAACCATTCGAGCCGCGATCGCCAATCCCTGCCTCATCCCCGGTGGCCGGGGAGCGGCCAATTGTGCATTTTGATTCCGGGATCGCATTTACTCCGAAAATACGCGTGAATCCACACTCCGCCCGCGCCGCATAGTTGTGCGAGAATCAAAAAAGCCCGAATTTTGTCGCTTATCCGACGCCCCTGTCCGAAGTCCCCAGTCTGGCTGAGGGCGCGGAAAGCGGTGGCCTATTAGAATTACCGCAGTTGCGATCGATCGAAATTCGCCCTGCTTAGACCGAATCCCGAAGCGGACCAGGAAAGGAACCGACTACAGCGTATGTGGAAACCAAGCCAACCCGAACCACCCTCTCCCCCCGCAGCTCCGCCCGAGCCTGTGCGGCCTGCGCCGGCTGCTTCGCCGAACGAGTCCGCTAACCGTGCAGCAGCTAATACCACCGACCAGGCCTCTATCAGCAAGGGGCTCTTCATCAAGGGTGAAATCACCGGCTCGGAATCGCTGTTCATTGACGGCAAGGTCGAGGGCAGCATCAACCTGAACGGCAACCGGGTGACGGTGGGCCGCAATGGACAGGTAGCCGCCAGCATCACCGCGCGTGAAGTGGTGGTTCTGGGTAAGGTGCGCGGCAACGTTACCGCGACCGATCGGGTGGACATCCGTGCCGAAGGCGCCCTTACCGGCGATGTGGCCGCGGCTCGCATCAGCATCGAAGACGGCGCGTTCTTCAAGGGCGGCATCGACATCCGCAAGCCCGACCAGAAACCCGCCGCCGCGACACCTGCGACATCCGTGACATCCTCGCCTGCGGCGACCGTCGCCAAATAGGCACTTCAGGTGGTTCCATCACGCAGCCCCGGCATGCTCCGGGGTTGTTGTGTCTGCAGGGGAAAATAGCTTCCGCATCGGCGGGATACATCCGCCGTGCAGGCAACCAGAACAGCCCTCGTCCGGGAGAGACAGTGTCCCCGCGCGATAATGGAGTCAGCCCAGGCGGTGGCCAGGGTACTCTGCGGGGGCCCGACGATCCCAGGCGGGAATTTTCGATGAGCGACTCCGACTCACCTTCCGGACAGCGGCACGGGGCATCGGGCGCGACGGCCCAGCGGCCCTCCGCGCGCCAGGGCTGGAATCCCGGGCTGCTGCTCCGTGCGCTGTGGTCACGCGTGGAGCACATTCTAAGCGGCGCCAGTGCAGAGTCAAGCTCCAGTCCTACGCCGCGGGGTACCGGAAATCGCATGTGGCTGCTGATCCTGTCGGGCCTCCTGTTGTGTCTCCCCATCGCCGGTATGGTTCTCGGCTATTTCAAAAGGCCGCCGGCCGGCACAGCATCGATCGCGGTAGACGGTGCTTCAACCCAGGCGACCTCAGACAATGCTGGGAAGATACCGAAGCCGGCGGCCGGCAGGCCCATGGGTTCTGGTTCGCAAGCTCCGCTGCCCTCGGTTACCTCGCCTACACCCACGCCGATCGCGCCACTGAGCCCGTCGCAGGTCGCCCCGCCGCAGAATCCCATCCCGCCGATGGGAACGCCGACTCCGCAATCCCCCACGGCGGTTCCGCCTCCTTCTCTTACCCCGTCTGCCAGTGGGCCCTTCGCGGCCGTGACCTATCCTGCGCGGCACGACAAGCACTTCGGCGGAGAGTGTGCCGGACAGCTCACTCTGAACAGCAGCGAACTGGTGTTCAGTTGTCCCGCCGATCCGGGCAGCGGATTTGAGGTCGCGCTCAACCAGATCGACGCGGTGGACGACAACGGCATCCGGCTGGCCTCCGGAAAGAAATACCACTTCACAATTCCCGGGATGGACAAGGGCGCCGAGAGGGCGCTGTTTGCGGACTGGCTGAGCCGGGTGCGCTGATGCACTCCCACGTGAGTTTTCCGGTGGCCGGATTCGGGATTGCTCCCTATTCGGGCAAATCTCCCCATGGGGTCACCCACCCAGATCGCGCCAAATTCGCCCGTTGATCGGCTATTAATTCGCTCAATGAGTGACTCGGCGGAGATGCGCTCACCGAGATCCGCCGATGATGAGGCTGTGAAAGCCGAATGCCCGCCCTGAATCGCCGTCGCTCACCCCAGCTTCAACCGCTTCATGGCCACCTGGGGCAGCATGGAGCCGGATTTTTCCAGGGCCAATTTTGTGAGGCCGAGCCACACGCCGCTTCCAAGGACGAGGATGGCGAGGTCGACCCAGCGGCTGGTGGCGGCCAGGTCACGGCCGAGAACTCGCCAGAAGATTCCCAACAGCCAGGTGAAGATGGCCCACACCGCAAGTCCGCTGGACACGCCGGCGAGCGCGCAGCGGCCCATCTCCGAATAATCGACGCTGGCCAGCGAGACCATCTGCTTCTGGTGCAGCATGATGGCGATGGTTACGGTCTGGATGGCGATGCCGATGTCCGATGCGATGGCCAGGCCCATGGCGCCCCGCCACTGAAACAGGGCCGCGTACAAGGGCAGCGAAACCAGGGTGACCACCGTGCCCGCGGCCATGGGTGCAAACGTGTTTCCCGCCGCGTAAAAGGCGCGCGCGTAAATGGCCTGTGCCGACCAGAGAAACATGGAAATGGAGAACACGGTGAAATAGGCGGCACATTCCCGGGCATCGGCCGCCGAAAACCGGCCGCCGACGAAGATCAGGTCCACCATGGGCAGCCCCAGCGAGACCATGAGGGACGCGGCGAGCAGGCCCAGGCAGGCCACGCGCGACACCGAATCGGCCACCCGGGTGGCAAATTCGAAGTGCTTCTTTTGCGCCCAGAGGTTGGCGAAAAATGGCATGGACGCTGCCCCGGCCGCTTGCGCCAGCACCGCCATCGGCGCAGTGAACAACTGCTTGGCATAAGTGAACTGGGAGACGGCCCCGCCGATCACCGAGGCGAAGTGGGCGATGATCCAACTGTCGGCCGTGACCAGGGAGACACCGGCCATGAGCGGCAATGACAGCCTGACCCAGGCGCGCAGGCCGTCGTCCCGCCAGTCGAGAATCCACCGGTAGTGGGTCCCGGCGCGGCGCGCATAGATCCAGTTAAGAAGGAAGGGACCGAAGAATGCTCCCGCAGTGGTGCCGATGGCCAGCGCGGAAACTCCCAGTTTCTTCACCAGCAGCAGCCCGCCGACGATGGTTCCAAGGTTGTAGATGAGCGGGGACAGCGCCTGTACGTTGAACTGTTTGCGGACCAGCAGGACCGCGCCGAAGACGCCTCCGGCAAAGAAGAACAGCTGCGCCGGGAGCAGGATCCGCGTGAGCTTGACGCACAGCGCGGCGGTCTGCGCGGTGAAGCCGTTGAACCACCAGTGGATGTACCAGGGGGCGAAGAACTCGGCCAGCACGATGACCGATCCGAGCACGATGTACATGGTGCTGAGGATGACGGAAAGCGAGCGCTCGCCCTGCTGTTCGCGTCCGGTGTCGCGGTAGCCGGTGAGAATGGTGACAAAGGCGATCGACCCCGCCCCGCCCACCAGGAAATACGAAATCATGTCGGGCAGCACGAAGGCGCCGTTCAACGCGTCGGCGGTCATGCCTCGCCCGAAGAGCCACAGGATGTACTTGACCCGCACCAGGCCGATGATGCGCGACAGAAAGGTCGAGATCATCAGCACCACGGTGGCCGTGAACGCCGAGTGGGCGTGCGACGGCCGCAGCGCTCCCAGCGCGCGAGCCCACCGCCTTTGCGGACTCCGCAACGGCTCAGTTGAACGGGAACTGTTCACTTGCTTTGATTTTACTGGGAATGCAGATTTCGATGCCGGTTTGATTACTAAGGGAGGGTGCCGCTTCTGTCAAGAGACAGTGAACAGTGGACAGTGCACAGCGGCCAATCCGCTTCCTTTAGTTCCCAGGTCGAACTGTGCACTGTCCCCTGTCCACTGGCGTGCACTGTACACTGAGCTTTTTGCGGGGGTTTCGATGAAGTTCTTTTTCCTGGTTTTGGCCGGCGCGGTGGGTCTCGGAGGGAGTTGCACGGGTCAGACTATCCATGGCCGGGACGGCATCACCCTTCCGTCCCCGCCGCCCGTCGAGGCGGACCCCGTCACCGACAACTATTTCGGGACAAAGGTCACGGACAGCTACCGCTGGCTGGAGGACGCCAAGAGCACCCAGACGCGGGCCTTCATCGACGCGGAAAACGCCTACACCTCGCGATACCTGAAGCAGGCCAAAATCCGCAACCAGATCGTCGACGATCTCGACCCCCTGGAGAACGTCTCCCAGACCACCACCCCCATGGAGCGCGCCGGGAGCTACTTTTTTGAGAAGCGGCTGGGGGGAGAACAGCAGTTCTCGATATATGTGCGTCACGGATTTACGGGGAAAGACGAACGGCTGATCGACCCGGCCGCTTTTAGCCGCGATCCCAATACGTCGGTGTCCATTCAGGATGTGTCGCGTAACGGCGGTCTCGTCGCGTATGGCCTGAAAGAGGGCGGCGCGGACGAAGACGGCATTCACATCTTCGATCTAAAGACCAAAAAAGCCCTGGAAGACGAACTTCCGGCGGCGCGCTATCTCAGCGTGGAGTTCGCGCCCGACGGAAAGAGCTTCTATTACGCGCGCAATAACAAGGAAGGCACGATGCTCTTTCAGCATGTGCTGGGAACTCGCCCGTCGAAAGACACCCTCATCTTCGGGCGCGAGTTCCGGGGCGAGCCCCTCGGCCCCAGCGACCTGTTCGGCGCCAGGATCAGCGACGACGGGCACTTCATGGTCATCCAGATCAATCGCGGCGTCCCTGCCAAACGAGTGGACATCGTGTTCCATGACCTGACCAAGCCGGGGTCGCCCTACGAGGTGCTGGTGTGGACGCTGGATGCGCGTTTTGACGCGATCTGGACGCACAACAAGTGGTTCGTCAAAACCGATTACAACGCGCCCAACGGAAGGATTCTTATCGCCGATCCAGGGGTAATGCCGGAGGCCTGGAAAACCATCGTGCCGGAGGGCTCCGACGTAATCCAAAGCTGGAACATCGTGGGCGGTAAGCTTTACGTCAACCGGCTGAAGGAGGTGAAGACGGAAACCTCCGTGTACACGCTCGACGGCAAGCCTGCCGGCAATATCGAGTATGACGAAATCGGTTCGGCTTCCACGCTGGCCGGCAAGACCACCGACCGCTACGGGTTCTTCACCTTCCAGTCCTTCATCCGGCCGCCGACACTCTACCGCGTGGACACCACCACCGGTAAGCGCGAGATCTTTTTCCAGCCTAAGATTCCGTTTGAAACAAGCCAATATGACCTGAAGCAAGTGTTTTACGAATCGAAAGATGGGACGAAGATCCCCATGTTTATCGCCGGACGAAAGGGCCTGAAGCAGGACGGGACGGAGCGCCTGCTGATGACGGGCTACGGCGGTTTCCAGCTGGCCATGACCCCCGCCTGGAACCCGGCATATGCCTGGTGGATGCAGCAGGGCGGCTGGTTCGCCATGCCCAACCTGCGCGGCGGCGACGAGTACGGCGAGCACTGGCACGAGCAGGCCATGTTCGAGAAGAAGCAGAACGTGTTCGACGACTGGTTTGCCGCGGCCCAGTACCTGATCGAAAAGAAGTACACCTCGCCGCAGCACTTCGCCATTCGCGGCCGCTCCAACGGCGGCCTGCTGATGGGCGCTTCAATCACCCAGCATCCCGAACTTTTCGGAGCCATCTGGTGCGGCTACCCGCTCCTGGACATGCTGCGTTATCAGAAATTCAAGGTGGGGCACTACTGGACTACGGAGTACGGATCGGCGGACAACGAGAAGGACTTTCCTTACCTGTTCAAATACTCGCCTTACCAACACGTGAAGGAAGATGCGGACTACCCGGCCATCATGTTTTTCACCGGCGACAACGATACTCGCGTCGATCCGCTGCATGCTCGCAAGATGACAGCGCTGATGCAGGCGGCTTCGAAGAGCGGGCGGCCGATTCTGCTGCACTACAGCGTCACCGGCGGGCACTCGGCGGGGGTGAGCGTGGATCAGCACATCCAGGACGATGCGGATGAGCTGGCGTTTTTGTGGACGGAAACGGACTCGCCGCGCAAGATGGCGCCGAAAGCGAACAACAGCGAATAGCTGCATTCCGCTGCGCAAGGCGCAGGCTATCCCGAGCGCGGCGAAGGATCGGCTGTAGTCGTGGCGCGACCAACAGGCATTACTTCCGAATGGGGGACCATTCGCTCAGAACGCTAGTGCCCAGTACATCGCGCAATGTTGAAATATACTGTCTGCAGCATCTCTGAATAGGATATGAACCCTCACTATCACTGGGTCACGGAGTCATTGGAACTCCTGACCTTCTCCGTTATCGGACCGGCACTTGGGACCGTCATCGCCTATAGGGCCTGGCGACAGAGAGAAAACATCAACCCGAAGCGCTGTGCAATACGATGCATTGCGTCTGGCGGGACCGCCCTTTTGCTGTTTGGCTTCGCGAAGTGGATCGACGCCGATATCAGAACACCGCAGTACTTTGTGCAGCTGGCGAGTGTTCTTTTGTGCTTCCTTTTGCTTGGCGTGTGCGTGGGGTACGGCTTCGGCATCCTGCTAGGCGCGTGGCGATGGCACGGCGCAACACGCCTGAATTAATCGGAATCTGCTGACGAATACAGTCAATAGCTTCCGTCTACGGATGTGCGCTTTCTTTCGGGACAACGGGGGAGGCGAGAGCGCTGCGAAGCGGGCGTACGACCGCCAAGCCGGAAGTTTCAAGAGCAACCGCAGATGTTTCGACTCCGCTGCGCTCCGCTCCTCATGAACAAGTGTCCTCAAGCGGGATTGGGATGAGTTGGAATCCGAGTTGGTGGGCTTGTTTTGACAGGCGTTTGTGCAGGCGAAGTTTTTGTTTTTGCTGTTGTTGGGCGAAGACTGTTTCGTCGTAGTCCTT
>DASXXV010000142.1:0-8155 GCA_036502905.1 Occallatibacter sp.
GCGCCCGCCCCTGGCGGTACTGACGCTCAACCGGCCCAAGGCTTTGAATGCACTGGACGCGGGAACTCTCCGTGAACTGGAATCGGCGTTTGAGGATCTCGCCGGGGACCCTGCGATTCGCGTGGTTCTGCTCACAGGAGCCGGAGGGCGCGCCTTTGCGGCGGGGGCGGATATCCGCGAACTGGCGGCGGTGGCCCCCGAAGAGGGGCGAGTATTCGCACTTCGGGGTCAGGGCGTTTTCCGGCGGATCGAGACGCTGGGCAAGCCGGTGATCGCCTGTATCCAGGGATTCGCCCTGGGCGGTGGTTGCGAATTGGCCATGGCCTGCACGCTTCGGATTGCAGCTGAAGACGCGAAGCTGGGGCAGCCCGAGGTGAAACTGGGCATTATTGCCGGCTATGGAGGCACGCAGCGCCTGCCGCGGCTGGTGGGGCGCGGGGCGGCGTTGAAGATGCTGCTCAGCGGCGCCATCGTGGATGCGCAGGAGGCACTTCGCATCGGGTTGGTGGACGAAGTGGTTCCGGTCGGGGATCTGATGGGGCGTGCGGCGGCGCTGGCGATGGAGATTGCCGCCAACGCGCCGCTGGCGATCAGCGAGACCCTGCACGCGGTCGATGAGGGGCTGAGCCTGCCGCTGGAACTGGGCTTACTGCGTGAGGCCGGCCGCTTCGGGGAACTCTGCGCTACGGCCGACAAAGCGGAAGGTACGGCAGCGTTCCTGGAAAAACGGACTCCTGTCTGGACGGGCGAATGAATCAGCGGTGCTGCTATCCTTAGAAGTGTGATTCAGCGCATTAGAACTAGGCGATTCGCAGCCGTGGCGCTGCTGCTGGGGGTCTGCGTCATCGCCTGTAAGAAGGAAGAGCAGGCGGTAGTGGGTGTGGCCCATTCGGCACAACAGGCCGAACAAAAGGCCCAGGCCGCGGCCACCGAACGCGATCGCGAACGCGCCGAACTGGCCAAAATTCCCCTGCCCACCAAGAGCCTCTACATCAACGTGCACGAAGCCGCGCAATGGGCCAATCCGTTCATCAGCGCGGATGCGGATTACTTGACTCTGCGCGTCACCATGGCCGATCCGAACCCCGGAGCGGGAGACTCCGGCACCCTGCTGCGCCCCGATGCGGCCCGCCGCCAGGAACTGCAAATCCACCCCGCCGATCTGGCCGAAGCGTTAATCGCCCTTCCGCCCGCCGCCTGGCGCTATGGCCGTGTAGTCGCCATGGCGGAATCACCCCTGGCCGACAGGAAAAAGCGCCCCATCGTCCGGCGCAACGTCGAAGCCGCGATCCAGAAGCTCAACGACCTGGGAGTGGTGGTTGACGAGTGGCCGGTGCGGTGAGAACCAGTGGACAGTGAAGAGTGAATAGTGGACAGTGGAGGAGGCGTTGACCACTGACCACTGACCACTGAAAATGCCGGAATTGCCCGACATCACTGCTTATATCGCTGCCATCGAGTCCCGCGTCATGGGCCAGACGCTCGAGGGCGTCCGGCTGGGCTCGGTCTTCCTGTTGCGCACCGTGGATCCGCCCCTCTCCAGCGTTGCCGGCAAAATGGTTGTGGGTGTGCGGCGCATAGGCAAGCGCATCGCGATGGGCGTGGAAGGCGATGTCTGGCTGGTTCTGCACTTGATGATCGCGGGCCGTCTGCACTGGAAGCAGGCCGGTTTCAAGATTGCCGGCCGCAACGCCCTCGCCGCGTTCGATTTTCCCAACGGGAGCCTCACCCTTACGGAAGCCGGAAGCAAGCGGCGCGCTTCCCTCTACGTGGTTAAAGGCGAAGAGGGCCTGCGCGCAATGGATCCGGGTGGGGTGGAGATTTTTTCGTCGGATCTCGACCAGTTTCGGGCTGCTCTCTCGGCTGAGAACCGCACGCTCAAGCGCGCCCTCACCGATCCGCGCCTGATCAGCGGGGTGGGCAACGCCTACTCCGACGAGATCCTGCACGCCGCGCAGCTTTCGCCCATAACGCTCACCAGCAAGTTAAAGCCGGAAGAATGGCAGCGGCTGTTCGACTGCACGCGGTCGGTGCTGACGTTGTGGATGGACCGCCTGCTAGCGGAGGCGGGGAAGAGCTTTCCCGAAAAAGTCACCGCATTTCGTCCCGAGATGGCGGTGCACGGCCGCTTCAACCTGCCCTGTCCGCGTTGCGGCGAAAAGATCCAGCGGATTCGTTACGCCGACAATGAGACGGATTACTGCGCGAAGTGCCAGACCGGGGGCAAGGTGCTGGCAGATCGCAGCCTTTCGCGGCTGCTGGGGTCCGACTGGCCGCGCACGCTGGACGAATTAGAAGCGCTCAGGCGCAAGTGACATCACCCCAACGCAATTTGCCTTGACATGCGCATCGGCTGTCGCACACATTGAAATCCTCCCATTCTGTAGGCCGACAATTCTGCCCTTCATGGAGGTTCCGGATGCACCATCTGCACCACCTCAACCTGTGGGCCGTGCTGGTCTCGGCGGTGATCCTGTGGGTCCTCGGCGCCGCCTGGTATTCGCCGGTCCTCTTCGCCAAGCCGTGGATGGCGGCGCTCGGCATTAAGCCCGATCCCACCAAAAAGAAGGGCCTGCTGCCCGGCATGATTGCGTCGCTGGTCGGCGACTTCATCCTGGCATTCGTACTGGATCACCTGATCCTGTGGGCGAATGCGGGCACGGTTCACGGGGGCGCGTTTGTCGGATTCCTGGTGTGGCTGGGATTCTTTGCTGCGCCTAATTTCCCGCAGGGGATCTATGAGAACCGGCCCTTCAGGCTGTTCGCCATCAACAATGGCTATTGGCTCGTGGGCCTGATCATGGTGGGCGTACTGATGGCGGTGTGGCGGTAGAGCCATCCAAGCTGCGGCGTTCGCCGTTCCCTGTGCATCATGAATCGTTCAACATGCGGGGAACTTTGTACAATCTCTGCATGGCGAAAGAGAAAATTGCGACTGCGCACGCCCCCGAAGCGATCGGGCCGTATTCCCAGGCCATCCGGCTGGGCAATCTGATCTTCACCGCGGGCCAGATAGCGCTCGATCCGTCGACGCAACAGGTGGTCGGCGGCGGCATAGCGGAACAGACCACGCGGGTGCTGGAAAACCTGAAGGCAATCCTGGAATCTGCCGGCTCAAGCCTGGCCCAGGTGGTGAAAGCGACGGTATTTCTGCGCGACATGAACGACTTTGCGGCCATGAACACGATCTATGCCCAGTACCTGGCGGGTGAAGGTGTGCTGGCGCCGGCCCGCAGCACCGTGGAAGTGTCGCGCCTGCCCAAGGACGTCCTGATAGAGATCGAAGTTGTCGCCGAACATGAGCCGGGCATCCACTCGTATCTTCACCGGCCGCAGAGCATCCAACAACCATGACAAACGATAAAGTGATCAAGTCCGATGCCGAGTGGCGGACCACGTTGACCCAGCAGCAGTACCACGTGCTGCGGGAGAAGGGGACCGAGCGCCCGTTCACCGGCGCTTTGACGCAGAACCACGAGACCGGCGACTATCACTGCGCGGGCTGCGGAGCGCTGCTGTTCAATTCGGGAGCGAAGTTCGACTCCGGCTGCGGATGGCCGAGTTTTATGATTCCCGCGCATTCGACCGCCATCACCGAGCACGACGACAGCAGCTTCGGGATGCACCGCATCGAGGTGACCTGCGCGCGCTGCGGCGGCCACCTGGGACACGTTTTCCCCGACGGGCCCAGGCCGACCGGAATGCGATATTGCATCAACTCCGCTTCCTTGACATTCGAAAAAGCGAAGGAATAAGGAACCGCGGTGAGCGGTCGGCCGGGTTGGTTTGATCGACTGCGTGAGAGCCTGAGGCGATCTCGTTACGGCTGCCGGTACTGAATCTTCCCTTGTTTCTCGGGTCCTGCTACATCACAGGATTCCGCAACTCCAGCCTTTAGGATGAGTCCTGGAGAGATCATGTCCAAGGTTCTCGAGGGTGTGGCGATTGCGGCCGCAATCAAGCAGGAAGTATTGGAAGAGGTGAAGAATCTCGCTGTCCTGGGGGTGCGTCCCGGGCTGGCGGCGGTTCTGGTGGGCCATGTGCCGGCGTCGGAGATCTACGTCAAGAGCAAGGTGCAGACATGTGCGGAACTGGGCTTGTACAGCGACCTGATAACACCGCCCGACACCATCACTACCGAGGAAATGCTCGACCTGGTGCATGGCCTGAACGATCGCGATGATATCGACGGGATCCTCATTCAGTTGCCGTTGCCCAGGCAGGTGGAGACGAAGGTGCTGCTCGATGCCGTTTCTCCGGCCAAGGATGTGGATGGCTTCCACCCCGTGAGTGCAGGACGTCTGCAGGCCGGCCGGCCGGCGCTGGCGCCGTGCACGCCGGCAGGGATTATTGAGATCCTGAAGCGCAGCGGCTTGCCCATCGCGGGGGAGCATGCGGTGGTGGTGGGCCGAAGCGATATTGTGGGCAAGCCGGTTGCCATGCTGCTGCTGCACCAGAACGCAACCGTCACTATTTGCCACTCAAAGACGCGCAATCTGGGCGATGTGACGCGCGCCGGCGACATCCTCGTCGCGGCTATCGGGCGTCCGGGATTCATTACGCCGGAGATGGTGAAGCCGGGCGCGACGATCATCGATGTGGGAATCAACCGCATCTCGACGCGCGCGGAGTTCGACCGTTATTTCGCCGGAAATGGAAAGCGATTGGCTGGTTTCGAGAAGCGCGGCTCAACCATCGTTGGCGATGTCCATCCGGCGGCCTACGGAGTATCGGGTGCATACACGCCAGTGCCGGGCGGCGTGGGCCCGCTCACGATTGCGATGCTCATGTCGAATACTGTGCGCGCGGCGAAGATGCGGCGGGGACTGTAGATCGATGTTGAGAGTGGGTCTCACGGGCGGCCTGGGCAGCGGGAAAAGCACGGTGGCAACCATCCTGCGCGAATTGGGGGCGCACGTCATCGAGGCCGACGAGCTGGGCCGTGCGCTCATGGAGCCAGGTCAAAAGGCGTACCAGGAGATCGTCCGTCAGTTCGGGCCAGGAGTTGTTGGTGCCGACGGTTGCCTGGATCGGCCGCGACTCGCGAAGCTGGCTTTCGAGGAGGGCCGGCTGGACGAGTTGAATGCCATTGTTCATCCGGCCGTCATCGCCGCTCAGCAGCAATGGACGAAAGAAGTGTTTGCCCGCGATGCGAGAGCCGTGGCAGTGGTGGAGTCCGCGTTGATCTTCGAGGTGGAACGGGACGCGCGCGCCCGCGGCGAGCAGGAAGGCTTGCTGGCGGACTGGCGCCATCGATTCGACCACATTATCGTTCTAACCGCACCCGACGAGCTGAAGGTCGGCCGCTATGCCGCCCGCATCGCTCCACCCGGGCCAGCCCGGGACGCGGCTGCCCGCGACGCCCGCATACGGCTGGCCCGCCAGATTTCCGATCACGAAAAGGCGGCCCGGGCTGATTTTGTTATCCAGAACACGGGCGATATGTCTTCGCTGCGCGGACAGGTGGAGTCGATCTGGGAACGGCTCAAGGCGGAGAGCAACAAACGGGTATACGGCGGTTCATTAGAATAGGGAGAGACGAACCTGGGCGCGACCCCCTGTGTGTTTTCGTCGCAGAAGATCAAGCCACGCGGTCGAGAAAGGCATCCTGGCAGTTATGAGATTACGTCGGCTTCTCCTGGTGGTGGTGCTGGTAGGTGGGTTCTGGTATGTCACGACACATCTGCCCTCGGGCCTGAACCATTTGTCGCTGATGGGCGGGCATGCGTCCAGTTCCCCGCTGGAACTCACGGAGGCTCACGCGGCGCCGGAATATGACGCCGAAGAGCAGAACAACATCGCGGTCTACAAACGCGTGCTTCCTGCGGTCGTGAACATCACGTCAACCTCGCTGGTGTTCAATTTTTTCTACGGGCCGGTGCCGCAGCAGGGGCAGGGCTCGGGATTCATTCTCGACAAGGCCGGGCATATCCTGACGAACTTCCACGTGGTGGAAGGCGCCAATCGGGGCGTAGAGGTGCAGCTGAGTAACAAGCATCGTTATCCGGCCAAGGTGGTGGGCACCGACAAGACCCACGATCTGGCTCTCCTGCAGATCGAGGCTTCCAACCTGGAGCCCGTAACCCTGGCTGATTCGGCCCAGCTTTCGGTGGGCCAGAAGGTGTTTGCGATCGGCAACCCGTTCGGCCTGGCGGGTACCATGACGCGGGGGATCATCAGTTCGATCCGGCAGGTGCGCGGGGCCGAAGGCGCGCCCATCGAGGATGCTATACAAACCGATGCGGCCATTAACCCCGGCAACTCTGGCGGACCGCTGCTCAACTCGAAAGGCGAGGTGATCGGCATTAACACCATGATCGCGTCCAATGGAGCGGAGCAGAGCTCAGGCATCGGATTTGCGATACCCATCAACACTGCCAAGGCGGTGCTTGCCGACCTGACCCGCTACGGACAGGTGCGACGTCCATCTCTGGGCATTGTGTCGTATCCCATCGCGCCTGACCTGGCTGAGCAGATGGGCCTGAATGCGGATTACGGAGTGCTGATCCAGAAGGTGATTCCGGGTGGCGCAGCGGACCGGGCCGGCCTGCATGGGGGCAACGAGCAGGCCTATGTGGGCAACATGCCCATCATGCTGGGCGGCGACCTCATTACTGCCATCGATGGCCAGCAGGTTACCGATCCTCAGGACATCAGCGCCATTATGGATCGCCACCAGGCCGGAGACACGGTTACGGTGACATTCCTGCGCGGGCGGCGGCAGATGACTGTCAAGCTGATCCTGGGAGAGGCGCGGGGCGTGAATACCTAGGAGCAGGGCGGCGGGAATTCCTGGGAAAATGGGTCGGGAGACGCCGAAACAGCCATGCCTATGCAGAGAGGAATCCGGAATGGGGCGGGTACCATTCTCCGGATTGGATGGGCCGCCCCGCACCGGAGTCGCCCTTTTTGGATTGATTAGAGGTGCTTCCGTGCGGATACGGGCGCGGTCTCGGCCCCCGGGTCCCGGGCGAGGATACCCAACAGGGCCGAGGCCATCGCGGCCAAAAGACTCACTACTGTGCCTGATCCCGCCTTGCCCAGAGTGATGCCCTGCTGGGACAACACCCCCATGATGCTCGCGATCGCGATCAGCAAGCCGGCCGCTGAGGTTCTGGGATGCGCCAAGGCATTTGCAAATAGTTTCATTGCAGTCACCCTCCTGAAGAGTTTTTCCGAATCTGTGGAAGATAGTGGCGGAATCGTCCGCGGCGTTTCGTCGGCGCGAGGTGGCTTCGCAATCAACACCGGGTTCTGCGACCCGCGACGGGAGGAAACGCGAACGGATCCATAGCCGTTGATTTCCCACTCTCCGGGCTGAAACGCCCGGAGATGTGGGCACGTGGTTCCGCTTCAGAACTTCACGCCGAGGGTACCGAGGAACTGCTTCACCGCGGGCCAGGTGGCCTTCAGATCCTGGACGGTCTGAAGATCGAGGCGAATGTTAAGCGGGTTCTGCGCGGCGCCGGCCACATCGGCCAGGGGCTTCTCAACGGCCGCGATGAGTGTGGCGAGTGCGGCCACCACTTCGGGAGCGGCATGCAGAGCCTTATTCGCCCCGCTTAGCCATTTCAGGGCGTCTTCCGCTGCGATTTCGATTCCTTTTTCGACACTGACGAGAATGTTTGCCATCGCGATGCTTCCTTTTCCTGCCGGAGCCGGATTGCATACCGTCAGCCGGCCGTGATCTACAGCTCCGAGCGGCGCCGTGGTTGCGGCTAGTCCGCTCTGAACTGTTCGCGCACACAACCGCAGTCCCGCAAACCTGCGGCTAGCGCCAAAGATCAGGCGGGGGCCGTGGGCAGCGTTCTTAACCCGTTGTGTGGCTTGTATTCAGGCTAGAAGAATGCGCGATATCTCCGGCAAAAAACAGATTCGGCTAACCGGCTGAATCGAAGTAAGTTGTGACGGCTGAGCGGCGGCGAGAGGTTGACAACTTTTTGGCGCGGTGTCCGGGGTTCGTCTGCCAACGGAGCGGATTCTATTCGCTTCGCTATTGTGGAGGCTGTTGACAGATGGACTTGTCCGCCCACAGGATGAACCACTTCATGTTGAGCGTCGGCGTGGCCGCTCATGCTAAAACATCGGCTATGAAAGAAGCGCGAATTCTGTGGGTGCTTGGCGGCTGGATCCTTGCGTTGAGCTTCGTACGTGC
>DASXXV010000143.1:0-11624 GCA_036502905.1 Occallatibacter sp.
CACCTGCAGCGCGCCATCGATCGGATAATGCAGCGAATCGCTCTTGATGGGCACCACGTAAACCGTCTCCGGCTGGTGCGCGTGCACGTCTATGCAGAATCCGAAATCTGTCGGCAGGTTGCCGCTCACCTTTGTCCACTGGTCGCCGGCGTTGTCTGACCGCATCACGTGCCAGTGCTTCTGCATGAACAGCGTGTCCGGTTTTGACGGATGCATTGCAATGCGATGCACGCAGTGCCCCACCTCGGCTGTGGGATTCGGCGACGTGTCCGAGACCAGGCCCTTGTTGATGGGCTTCCACGTCGCGCCCGCGTCGTCGCTGCGAAACGCCCCCGCCGCCGAAATCGCAATGTACATCCGGTCCCTTTTCTTCGGATCGAGCAGGATAGTATGCAGGCACATGCCGCCCGCGCCCGGCTGCCAGTGCGGACCCGAGCCGTGCTTGCGCAGCCCCGACAGCTCCGTCCAACTCGCTCCGCCATCGGTCGACTTGAACAGCGCTGCGTCTTCGATCCCCGCGTACACGGTATCGGCCTCGGTCAGCGACGGCTCCAGGTGCCACACCCGCTTGAACTCCCACGGATGCGGCGTCCCGTCATACCACTGGTGGGTGCCCGGCACCCCGTCATACACGAATTTGTTGCCCACCGTCTCCCATGTCTTACCGCCGTCTGACGAGCGCTGCATGATCTGCCCGAACCAGCCGCTCGACTGCGACGCGTAGATCCGGTCCGGGTTCACCGGCGAGCCTTTCAGGTGGTAGATCTCCCAGCCGGCGAAATGCGGCCCACTTACTTCCCACTTGTCCCGCTTGCCATCCGACTCCAGCATGAATGCGCCCTTTTTGGTGCCCGCCAGTACCCGTACCTTGCTCATGAAACCTCCATGTAATGTTCGCGGCTTCCGCGGGGGAAACACCCGCTCTGACCTCGATGGGTGAAAGCCGTTTGCCCATTCTTCCGTATCATCCAGCCCCGGTTCAAGACCGTTCCGTCACAAATTGATAAACGATTTCCACACGCTTCTCCGACCCACTGAGTGCCCGGATTCGCTGCGTTTTTGCGGGTAAGGTGGAAAAGCCTGTAGGCACACTGTTCGGGCGGTCACACCCCTTCCTCTAAACTGAAGAGAGACCATGTCCGATTTCATAAGCCTGTTTGGCAGCCTCAAGGAACCCGAAGAACCAGAAAAGAAGCCGGAAGAGGAACAGAAGTCCGGCTTCTTCAACCGCATGAAGCAGGCGGTCGCGCGGACCCGCGAGTCTTTCAACTCCAAAATCGAAGACATCGTCGCCATGACGCGGACGGTGGACGAACGCGACCTCGAGGAACTGGAGACGGCGCTCATCTCCAGCGACATCGGCGTCCAGACTACCACCGAGATCCTGGACGCGCTCCGCGAGCGCGCCCGGCGCCAGGCCATCGAAGGCGGCGAAGAACTCCGCGCTCTGCTCAAGTCGAGCATCCGCCAGATCCTGGAAGCTCCCCAGCGCCCGGTCGCGCTGCCGGTCTCCCCGCCCAGCGTCACCTTCCTCGTGGGCGTCAACGGCACCGGCAAGACCACCACCAGCGGCAAGCTCGCGGCGTGGAGCCGCGCCCAGGGCCACTCCGTCCTCTTGTGTGCCGCCGATACTTTTCGGGCCGCGGCCATCGAGCAACTGGAAATCTGGGCCGCGCGCAGCGGCGTTGAAATGATCAAAACCCGCCAGGGTGGCGATCCGGCCGCTGTCCTCTACGACGCCATCAACGCCTCCAAAGCACGCAACATTGACCGCCTCTACGTCGATACCGCCGGACGACTCCACACCAAGTCCGGCCTGATGGACGAGCTCGAAAAATTGCGCCGCACCGCCAGCCGTCTCATCCCCGATGCGCCTCACGAAGTGCTGCTCGTCATGGACGCCACCACCGGGCAGAACGGCCTTCAGCAGGCCCGCCTTTTCACCCAATCCGCCGGCGTCACCGGCATCGTCCTCACCAAGCTCGACGGTACTGCCAAGGGCGGCATTGCAGTGGCCATCGCACGCGAACTCAATCTCCCCGTGCGCTTCGTCGGCGTCGGCGAAAAGATGGATGACTTGCTCGAATTCGATGCTAAAGCCTTCGTCGATTCCCTCGTCGGCTAGCGCGCGCTCCGCTGATACATTCAACGAAATTTAACATTTGTCCTGCTGAACTTAGTCGGGTGCGCAGAACGCGCCCGACGGAGTGGAAGGATCTGCGGTTGCCGTTCGCTGAATCCGATCAGGTGGACATTCGGCATCACAAACTTAATCGCGCAGTCGCAGGATGGATCGCATAAACTTGGTCCGTCGAACCGCACCATGACTCCGCAAGACACAGACGCCATCTGGATGCACCGCGCTCTCGAACTCGCCCGCCGCGGCATCGCGCTCACGTCCCCCAACCCCGCCGTGGGCTGCGTCATCGTCGACTCCGCCGGCCAGCTGGTTGGCGAAGGCTGGCACGAATACGACCTGCTGGACCACGCCGAAATCATCGCCCTTAAAAAAGCCAGGCAGCACGCTGCGGACCGCGTCCGCGGCGGCACCGCCTACGTTACTCTGGAGCCCTGCAATCACACCGGCCGCACGGGTCCGTGCACAGAGGCGCTCATCAAGGCGGGCATACGGCATGTGGTCGCGGCTACGGTGGACCCCAATCCCAACGTGGCCGGACATGGCGCCGAGCGCCTGCGCGCCGCCGGCATCGAAGTCACGCTCGGCGTCTGCCAAGCCGAGGCCCGCCGCCTCAACGAAGGTTTCGCTCGCTGGACCCAGCACAGGCGTCCCTTCGTACTGATGAAGGTGGCCATGACGCTGGACGGCCGCATCGCGCCACCCCCCGGCCAGCACACCCTGCATGAACCGTACTGGATCACCGGCGAAGCCGCCCGTCATGCCGTACAGCCACTGCGCTGGCAGGCTGACGCCGTCATGACCGGTGTGGATACCGTGCTGGCCGATGATCCGCTGCTCACCGATCGCAGTGGCTTCCCCCGCCGACGTCCGCTTTTCCGCGTCGTGCTCGACTCGGGTTTGCGCATGCCGGCTGACTGCAAGATGGTCAACACCGCCAACCACGATGTAGTGGTCTTTACGGTCACGAAAGACGAGAATCGCATCGCGCAATTGCGCTCCAAAGGCATCCGCGTCGAAGTCCTGCCTCCCGAGGCCGGGCGCGTTCCGCTCGGCAAGGTTCTCGATCAACTCGGCAGCGAAGGGGTCCTCACCTTGATCACCGAAACCGGCACGCGCCTCAATACCGCCCTCCTTGACGCCGGCCTCGTAGACCGCGTTCACCTGTTCGTTTCCCCGCAGATCATGGGCTCTGACGCTGTCCCCGCCTTCCGCAGCATGCACCGCGCCATCCGCATGGGTGAGGTGGAAGTAGAGCGTTACGGCAACGACCTCGGTCTTTGCTCCCTGCTCCGCGACCCCTGGCCGCCGGCTTAGCGCTGCCGCGGATACTGATCGATCATCCGCTGATAAAGGGCGATGGTCTGGTCCGCAATCGCCGTCCACGCGAACTTTTCCTCCACCCGCCTGCGCCCCGCCGCGCCCATCTTCCGCGCCTTCTCAGGATCCTCCATTAGCTCAGTGATCCTGGCTGCCAGATCGCGCGAAAACTTCTCCGGATTGGACGGGAAGCGCGTGAGCGGATCCTGGTCGAAATGGACGAGGTAACCGGTCTCGCCGTCCACCACCACTTCCAGGATTCCGCCGGTGGCACTGGCCACCACGGGCGCCCTGCAGGCCATGGCCTCCAGATTGATAATGCCAAACGGCTCGTAAATCGACGGGCAGCAGAACACCCGACAGTTGCTGTACAACTGAATCGCCTCTGCCTTCGACACCATCTTCTCGATCCACACCACGTGCGGATTCACGGTCTTGAGGTCGTCCACTTTCTGGCGCATCTCCGCGGCGATCTCCGGTGTGTCCGGCGCGCCCGCACACAGCACCACCTGGATATTCTTGGGCATGTACGCGATCGCATCCACCAGGTGCGTTACGCCCTTCTGCCGTGTAATTCGCCCCACAAACAGAACGTAAGGCAGCGTCGGATCCACCCCGTACTTCACCAGCGCATCCTTCTCCGCCACTTGCTGATATTGCTCCAGGTCGATGCCGTTGTATATGACGTGAATGCGTCCCGGGTCCACGTCCGGATACGCCTTCAGGATGTCGTCCTTGGTGCCCTTCGACACCGCGACGATGGCGTCCGCATCGTGAATCGCGGTGCGTTCGATCCAGGAACTCATGCGATACCCGCTGCCCAGTTGTTCGGCTTTCCAGGCGCGCAGCGGCTCCAGGCTGTGCGTCGTCAGAACGAAAGGCACATCAAATAGCGTTTTCGCCAGGAACCCGGCCATCGATACATACCAGGTGTGCGTATGCACAATGTCGATCTTGTCCAGCATCACCATCTGCGCCAGGTTCAGGCTCAGAGTCTCGAGCGCCGTCTTGAACTTCTCGTGGGTTCCCTCGGTAATGGCCGACCAGGGACAGCTGCCGCGCACATGCAGGTTGCCCTCGTCGATGTTCTGGTTACCCCAGCAATGCACCTCGACCTCGATCTTCTTGGCCAGTTCGCGGCTCAGGTACTCCACGTGAACGCCAGCCCCGCCGTAAACATCGGGTGGATACTCGCGGCTCATCAAACCCACTCGCACAGGAAACCTCCATGGATCAGCGGCGTCTATGCGCCGTTTTCCGCGCAATCATAGCACCCATGGCCGTTGTCTTCTTTTTCACGCATTTACTGCTTCCCTGGCATCTCCGGTATAGCCGCCCCATCCGCGCGAGGATCGGATGCGCCGAAATTCACTCCCGTCGCACTGTCGTGCATCACTACGTTGCCGCGGCCCATATGCGCGGAATAGGCATCGCGCACATCGAACACATGTCCCATCCCGGTGAGTGCGTCGATAGTCGCCTTTCCCACCCGCGACTCGATCAGGAGATTGCAGCCCAGCTTCGCGGTGACCGTGAAACGCGCCTCCTCCAGCGCCTGCTGAATGTTCATGTGGTAATCCACCATGTTGGAAACGAATTGCGCGTGGGCCAGCGGCTGGTTCATGCCTCCCATGATTCCGAACCCGACGTGCTGGTCTCCCCGCTGCATGAACGCCGGAATGATGGTATGGAAAGGCCGCTTGCGGCCGGCAAGCACATCCGGCGACTTCGCATCGAGCGAAAACAACCCGCCGCGATTCTGTAGCGCAAACCCCATTCCGTCCACGGTCACGCCCGATCCGAAGCTGGAGTAATTGCTCTGAATGATCGAAAGAATGTTCCCTTCGCGATCCACCACCGTGAAATAAGTTGTATCGCTTTTCGTTAATGCTCCCGGAGCCACCTCGCAGTTCGCCTTCGCCGGGTCAATCAGCTTGGCGCGCCGGGCCGCGTATTCCTTGGAAAGCAATTCCTCCACCGGGATCTTGCCGAACCGCGGATCGCCGTCATAGGCCTTCACATCCGCATAGGCCAGTTTCATCGCCCCGATGCGCGTATGAAACTCGCCCGGGCTGTACGGGCCGGCCGGATCGGGTTTGAACTGCTCCATGATGTTAAGCATTTCCAACGCCGCCATCCCGTCACCATTGGGGGGCAGTTCGTACACCGTCCAGTCGCGGTACTGGATCGAAATCGGCTCCACCCACTCCGCCGAATACTCCGCCAGGTCCGCGGCCGTCATCGTCCCACCCAGTTCCCCCGATGTTTTCAGAATGGCCTTCGCGATCTCGCCCTTGTAGTAGGCCGACTCGCCCTCATTCGCCACCAGCGTCAGCGCCTGCCCCACCTCGGGATTGCGAAACATCTGCCCGCGTTCCGGAGCCTTGTCGCCAGGGAGAAACACGCGCCCGCTCTCGGCATTTTTTCTCAGATAATCCTGGGAAGCTTTCCAGGCGTCATCGACAATTTCCGTAACCGGATAGCCGTTCTCCGCCAAAAAAATCGCCGGCTGAAATAGCTCGCGCCACGCCATCTTCCCGAAGCGATCGTGCAGCTTCGCCCATCCATCCACTACGCCGGGCACCGTGACCGAATCAATCCCCGCCTGTGGCATGGACGTGATGCCCTTCGCCTTCAGATGCTCCGGCGTCAGCCCCTTCGGAGCCCACCCGCTGGCATTCAGCCCATACAGCTTGCCCGTCTTCGCATCCCAATAGATCGCGAACAGGTCGCCGCCCATGCCGTTCATCATGGGCTCCATCACGTTGAGGACCGCATTGGCCGCAATCGCCGCATCGATCGCCGACCCGCCCCGCTCCAGCATCCGCGCCCCGGCCTGCGAAGCCTGCACCTGGCTGGTAGCGACAATGCCATACGGCGATGCCACCACCGAGCGCCCATACGACCGATCCTGCGCCCCAGCCCCACCGACCGCAGCCATCGAAATCACGATCAGCACAACCCCTCGCCCGAATGCATTCATGAGCATCTCCCCGAAGTGAAATTTCTCATCTCAGATAAAAAAGGAATCCGCCGAGCTACCACCCCAAACCGCCACTCTCAAAATGTGGCGACTTCGTAGCGTACAGTCCCTACCAGTTCGTAATCGAACCATCCGGCCGGAAGTAGGTCTGCGCTCGGGCCGTCACCGGCTCCGTGATCTCCGCAATCTGCGTCAAGTGATTCATGTCGAGCTCCACTCCCAGCCCCGGGCGCTCGTTCGGATACAACTTCCCATCCTTGAAGTCGAGGCACACCGGCACGTGCTCCAGTGTCCGGCCCTGGTAGTTGTATTCCATTAGGACCGGCCCTGAAAACGTGCTCAGGCAATGCACCAGCGCCGCCGTCGCAATCGGCCCGGTAAAGTGCGGCACAATCCCCACGAAATGTGTTTCGCACAGCGCCATCACTTTCACCATCTCCGTAATTCCGCCCACATTGGGCAGCGTCGCGCGCAGGAAGTCGATCGAGTGCTCTTCTACCAGCCGGTTGAAGTCCCACTTGTTGCCCCACTCCTCGCCCGCGGCCAGCGGCACATTCACCTTGTTGCGCAGGATCGGCAAATCCTGCTGAAATGCCTCCGTGCGCACCGCGTCCTCCACAAAGAAAGGCGCCAGCGTCTCGATCTCGTTACACCCGAAGATCGCATCGGAGAGATCGAAGCGCTGATGGAAATCCACCACCCAGTCGCCATTGGGGCCCACGCCCTGCCGCGCCTGCTCGCATTCCTCGCGCAGGTGCCGCAGCCGCTCGCGCGTGTTGTACGTGGTATTCGCCGGCGCGTCGGCCGCCCCAAACCGAAACGCGCGGTACCCCGCCTCGATGGTCAGCCGCGCCCGCTCGCGAATACTCATGCCCTCGGTGATTCCAGGGATGATCCCCGCGGTGTTGTATAGCTCGCAGTAATTCCGCGCCGCGCCGCCCAGGAGTTGATGCACCGGGCACCCCAGCGCCTTGCCCTTGATGTCCCACAGCGCCAGGTCCAGCGCACCGATCGCGTCTGTCCTCTCCCGCCCCGCCGGGTAGAAGAAGGCGCGATTCATGTCCTGCCAGAGTTGCTCGATGTGCTGCGGGTCCCGTCCGATGAGCCGCCCGGCCGACGGCCCCAGGGTGTCCTTGGCTCCGCCCTCGCCGATCCCCGTGATGCCCGCGTCCGTCTCCACCGTTACCACCACATCGCTCTGGTTCAACAGCGGATTGGGATTGGGCGGCAGATAGGCCCGCACCCGCGTGATCTTCATTTTTGGTACAGCGCCCATCGCCTTGCGCCCCAGCCCCGATCCCATCACCCCCACTGCCGTCATCCGTCCGAGAAAATCTCTTCTGTTCATCACCCCTCACTGTTTCACTTCTGCACTTCTTCACTTCTTTCCTGTTCCCGGTCCACTGTTCCCTGTTTCCGGTTCCCTTACAATGTACCCATGTTTACCGGCATCATCGAGCAGACGGGGACGCTGGTCAGCCTTGAAGATCGCGGCGGAGTACGGCGCATCACGGTCGAAGCCCCGGGAATCGCTTCGCGCATGCGCGAGGGTGACTCCCTGGGGGTCTCCGGTGTTTGTCTCACCGCCCTGGACATAGATCCAGAGTACTTCCATGCCGACCTGGCCCAGGAGACGCTGGACAAAACCTCGCTGGGGTCGCTGGCGCCAGGGTCGAAAGTGAATCTCGAACTGCCCACCGCGGCCGGCAGCCCTCTCGGCGGCCACATCGTTCAGGGGCACGTCGATGGCACTGGCACGCTCGCCTCGCTCGAGCCGGTCATACCCCGTATCGATCCCAAATTCGACGAAAAGACCACCGACTGGACTCTCCAGGTCCGCGTGCCCGAAAACCTGCGCCCGTGGATGGTCCCCAAGGGATCGGTGGCTGTCGAGGGCATCAGCCTTACAATTGCAGCCCGGGATCACCACCAGATCACCATCGCCATCCTGCCCCTCACCTACTGGCGCACCAACCTGCACTCGCTCTCCCCCGGGGCCCCGGTCAATGTGGAGGCCGACATCCTCGTCAAGCTGGCGTACGAGCAGATGCAGGAGCAGAAAAAACCATCCTTCGACCTAACCGAGGCATGGCTGGTCGCTAACGGATTCTGAGATCGCGTCGCCAACAAAAAAGACGACCCGGGAATGAGATCCACTGCCCGGAATCGGGCTCAGGATCGCGACCCAACCCGCAGGGTATTACCACTGAGCCCCCCGCTGACCGGCGCCGCGGTGAAGCCGAACCTTCCCGCCCAGGTTTGCCCGGGTTTGCCATCTGCAAGTACAAGGTCAAGCTCCGCCGCCAGGTTCGTCCCCAGTTTGGAGATCGCAGCTCCGGTAATGCTTACCCGCCCTGAAGTTTGCTCTACCGCAACGACCCCCCGCCGCCGCCCTGCTGCAATAGGCTGGACTGGCCAAACAGCCAATCGAGACTGACAACCGGGGACAGGACCTCGCATTGCGATTCCTACCCTCGGTTTGCGGTCGTATCGGCTTCAAACGGGGGCGGCGGAAGGTCCTCTTTCCGCCGGTGAACATGAACGCTCCGGGGGTTGAACGCGTCTATTCTGCTGTCAAACACTGATACCCTTACATGAGGGATCAAGCAAACTATCGGCCCTGCCGAGTCAGGGAACCGGGGATCAAGACATGGCAGAGTTCGTCATAAAACTGGCCGATGAGCGCGGCCGCGTGATGGAGCAGGTGCAGACCGCCTCGACCGCCGAGGAACTGCGCGTCCGCTTTACCCATGCCGGCTACCACGTCTTCTCGGTTAAGTCACGCGGCAGTCTGGGCGTCTCTCGGCGCAAGGTAAAGCTCGAGCAATTCCTCATTTTCAACCAGCAATTCCTGACGCTGATCCGCGCCGGACTGCCCATCCTCGGGTCGCTGCAGATGCTGGGCAAGACTCAGAAAAACAGCCACTTCTCTGCCCAGCTCGAGGACGTGGCCAACCGCGTCAAGACGGGCGAATCGCTCTCCGCGGCCTTCGAAGCCCAGAGCGGCATCCCGGTCATGTACACCACCTCCCTGCTGGCCGGCGAACGCTCCGGCAACCTCCAGGAGGTGATGGAACGCTACGTCAATTTCCAGCGCGTCTCCCTCACCTTCCGCAAAAAGCTGATTTCCTCCCTGATCTACCCCGGCGTGCTGCTCACCCTGGTCTGCTCCCTGATGGTTTTCATGTTCACGGTGGTGGTGCCGCAATTCGCCAAGCTGTATGACCAGTTAGGGAACAAGCTGCCGGGAATCACCCTCGACCTGCTGGCCTTTGGGACTTTCATGCAGCACAACATCCTCTGGCTGGTGATGGGCCTGGTGATCGTAGCCTTTTCGCTGTGGCGTTTTTCGGTCACTGACAAGGGCCGCGACTTTTTCGACGGCGTGCGGATCCACATGCCCGTCGGCGGCAAGATCTGGGTCAAGTACCAGGTGGCGCAATTCTCCCGCACGCTGTCCACGCTGCTCACCGGCGGCCTGCCGCTTGTCCCCTCGCTCGAAACTGCCGCTCGCTCCATCGCCTCGCGCAAAGTCTCCAAGGCCGTCATGTCGTCCATCGAAACCGTGCGCGAAGGCAAAAGCCTGGCCGAGTCTCTCAGCAAGACGGAGGTGTTCCCCTCCCTCGCGACCGAGATGATTGCCGTCGGCGAGCAGACCGGCGCTCTGCCCGCCATGCTGAATTCCGTCTCCGAATTCTTCGAAGAGGACGTGGCCACCGCGCTCACTGCCGCCCTCGCCCTCATCGAGCCGGCCATTCTCATCATCATGGGAGTCGTCGTCGTCTTCATCCTCATCTCGCTCTATCTGCCCATCTTCTCCCTGGGGTCGGGCGCCTCAGCCGCGGGGTAAATATTTATGGCCGATTCCACATTGATCGCAACACCGCTCGCCAACGCGCAGGACGAACGCACCCACGCTGAAATGCTGGCCGCGCGCTATCGCGCCGAGTTTGTCGACCTGAAGAACTTCAAAATCCAGCACGACCTGCTGCGCACCGTTCCCGTGGAACTGATGTTCCGCTATAACTTCGTGCCTATCGAGCATCGGCCGGATGCGCTGGTCATCGCGGTCTCCGACCCATCGCAGCTCATGGTTCTCGATGAGATCGCCGGACTGCTCGGGCAGAGGATCATCGCTCGCGTAGCCACGCTGTCGCAGATCACCGACCTGCTGAAGAAGACCGAGCAGTCGCAGCGCGTTCTCGATGAAGCCAGCGAAGGCCTCACCTTTGATGTGCTCACGGGAGACGACAACTCCGATGAGAACATCTCCATCGAGAAGCTCACTCGCGAAGAAGACATCAGCCCCATCATCCGGCTGGTGGACACCACCATCTTCACCGCCCTGGAGCGCCGCGCTTCCGACATTCACATCGAAACCAATGACGACTCGGTAGTGGTCAAGTACCGCATCGACGGCGTGCTGCAGATGGCCCTGGCGCCGATCGCCCGCGAGCACCACTCCACCATCCTCAGCCGTATCAAGATCATGAGCGAGCTCGATATTGCCGAGCGCCGCGTACCCCAGGACGGCCGTTTCCGGGTCCGCTACAAGGGCCGCCTCATCGACTTCCGTGTGTCCATCATGCCCACCGTGCATGGCGAAAACGCCGTCCTCCGCGTGCTCGACAAGGAATCGATGAGCGAAAAGTTCCGCCACCTCACGCTCGACGTGGTGGGCTTCGCCGAGCAGGACTTGCGCCGCTTCCGCCGCTACATCCGCGAGCCTTACGGCATGGTGCTGGTCACTGGCCCCACCGGCTCCGGCAAAACCACCACCTTGTACGCCGCCCTCAACGAGATCAAGAGCGAGGAAGACAAGATCATCACCATCGAGGACCCGGTCGAATACCAGATCCGCGGCATCACCCAGATCCCGGTCAATGAAAAGAAGGGCCTCACCTTCGCCCGCGGTTTGCGCTCCATCCTGCGCCATGACCCGGACAAGATTCTGGTCGGCGAAATCCGCGACCAGGAGACTGCGCAGATCGCCATCAACTCCGCGCTCACCGGCCACCTGGTATTCACCACCGTCCACGCCAACAACGTGGTCGACGTGCTGGGCCGCTTCCTCAACATGGGGGTGGAAGCCTACAACTTCGTCTCCGCGTTGAACTGCATCCTTGCTCAGCGCCTGGTCCGCACCATTTGCGAATACTGCGCGCGCACCGTCCAGTACGACGA
>DASXXV010000144.1:0-1889 GCA_036502905.1 Occallatibacter sp.
GAATAAGCTGCGCTTCGTCGATATGACCTACTACATCTTGCGCAAAGATGGGAGGTATGCGGGCGTGAGCCTGTGGGAAGGATATTCGGAGGGGCATCCGCACAAGTTCGCGGTGCATGATGGAACGCTGCGGTCCGAAGTGGCGACACCGTTGTTCCAGGGATATTCGCAGGAATGGCCTCCGTTCCCGCCGATTCCAGAGGAATTGAAGAAGGATTCCGAATATCTGAAGTAAAGTACCGCCGCCGTCCCGGCAGGCGTTGTTGCGTGCCGCGCCGTAGGCGATTAGCGCGCGATCGGTGACGGCATTTCTACTCGTACCGCAATGCTTCAATCGGATTCAGCCGCGACGCTTTGAGGGCAGGAAAGAATCCGGAGACGATTCCCACCAGCGACAGAATTACGAAGGAAATCATCATCACGCTCGTCGAAGCATGCAGGAAGATTGCGCCCTCATGATCGGCGGTCTTGTAGAACTCGTCGTAGAGGGGCATGGGCGGAATCGCCCAAGTAAGAAACTCGGCTACCGCCATTCCGATTACGCCGCCCACAAATGTGAGCACCAGGGCCTCCAGCAGAAACTGCACGAGAATGTGCCGCGGACGCGCTCCGATCGCCTTACGCAGCCCGATTTCCCGCGTGCGCTCGGTCACGGAAACCAGCATGATATTCATCACACCAACGCCGCCCACGGCCAGCGTGCACACCCCGATCAGCCCAAGCACAGCCTGCAGGCCGAGCGAAAACGCATTGATCATGGCGCGATCTTCAATGGTGTCCCACTCGGGAGTCGCCTTATCGTCTTTGGGATCGAAGTGGTGCCGGCGCGCAATCACCTCGCGCACCGCCATCAGCGCCTTCTTGTTCAGTTCGGGAGCAGTCGGTTGGATAATGATCTCGTCGGGATCGCGAATATTCTTCAAATCACGCATCAGCGCGAAGGGAATGAACCCATTCTCGTTGTCCGGACCCTGATACATGGAATCCTGAATCTTGTTGCGCATGGCCCCAATGACTTCAAAGTCCAGCCCGCCAATTTCGACGTGCTGTCCCGCTGCGGGTGCGCCTTGAAAGAGTTTCTTCGCTGCGCTGTAACCGAGAATCACGACGCGGCGATGGTCGGCGAAGTCGCTCTCATTGAAGTAGCGCCCATCCGCGAGATCGAGTTTGCGCATCTGCCCGTACGGCATATCGACGCCGCGCACCTGCAGGGACACCACGCGGGTCCCGATCTTGAACCCAAAATCGCGGTCAATCTCTCCACTGACCGCTCGCACGATGGGCACTTCGTCGCGAATTGCCTCCACGTCTTCCAGTTCGTACTTGACTGCCTTGCCCGCCCGCTGGCCCCCAGCCTGCATGCTGGTTTGCCCAGGCCAGATCACGATGACGTTGTTGCCCATGTTCAGAAACGCGTGCAGCACACACCCGCCCAGGCCCTGCCCATACGCCAACAGCAACACCACCGACACCAGGCCCCATCCGATGCCGAGCATGGTGAGCGCGGAGCGCATGCGATCGCGCATCAGCGACTGCCAACCTTGCGAAATGAGTTCCTTCAGGTACATAGGTGTTCAGTGGCCGGTGATCAGGATCCTCGGTTTTTCGCGCCACCGAACACTGGTCACTGGCCGCCGATTCTTCACTGAATGTGAATGTCGCCCGATCCCGTGCGCACTCGCAGCAGCGGACCGCCGCCGTGCACTTTGCCGTGAATCTGTTTGTGCGTGTCGCCCACGCGGCCCTGTACCGTCATTTCGATGGGCTCGCCAACGTCGACGGTCCCAGAACTCGTGGAAATATCCGCATCGAAAGCCGCATTCGAAGGCAGCCGCACATGCACGTTTCCTGAGCCCGTGCGAATCTCCCACGAACCGGTCTGCGTACCC
>DASXXV010000145.1:0-35341 GCA_036502905.1 Occallatibacter sp.
TCAGCAGAATGACCCTTGGCTTTAGCCCCTGAGAGGGATGCTCTTTTAAGATTTTGGCCCCTGCTTCGCCCTTTTCGGCAGCCTAGGTCCCTTACTCCCTGCCCTCGTCCCACCGCCGCATGATCAGCGTGGCATTGATCCCGCCAAACCCGAACGAATTCGACAGAGCCACATCGAACGTATGCGGCACAGCCTGGTTGGGTACGTAGTCCAGCCGGCACTCGGGGTCCACGTTGTCCAGGTTGATAGTCGGCGGCAACATCTGGTTCTGCAACGCCATTACGGTAATGCCGGCTTCCAACCCGCCCGCGCCACCCAGCAGGTGGCCGGTCATGGATTTGGTTCCGCTCACCTTTAGCTTGCGGCTGAGGGCATGCTCGCCGAACACGGTCTCAATGGCCTGCGACTCATTGCCGTCGCCGGCCGGGGTGGAGGTGGCATGGGCGTTGACGTAGCCCACCGCGTCGGGCGAAATGCCCGCGTCGTTCAGGGCCGCCCGCATGCTGCGCTGGGCGCCCGCGCCTTCCGGGGCGATGCCGGTCATGTGGTAAGCATCGGCGCTCATGCCGTAGCCGATGACCTCGGCCAGGATGTTTGCGCCGCGATTCCGGGCAAATGCGAGTTCTTCGAGGATGACAATGCCCGCACCTTCGCCGATCACAAACCCATCGCGGTCTTTGTCGAAAGGCCGGCTGGCTTTCTGCGGTTCGTCATTGCGCGTGGAAAGCGCTCGCATGGATGCGAACCCGCCCACCGAGAGCTGAGTTACGGCGGCTTCTGAACCGCCGGCAATCATCACGTCGGCGTCGCCGTGAGCGATCATGCGCACCGAGTCGCCGATGGAATTTGCGGAGGTGGCGCAGGCTGTGGCGGTGGCCGAGATGGGCCCGCGGGCCCCGTAACGAATGCTCAACTGGCCGGCAGCCATGTTGATGATGGTAGCGGGAATAAAGAAGGGCGAGATCTTGCGGGGTCCGCCCTGCAACAGGTTGCTGTGCTCGCGCTCGATGATCTCGAATCCGCCGATGCCCGATCCGATGAAACATCCCACGCGGTCGGCGATCTCGGGGGTGATCCGCAGGTCGGCCTGGGCGATGGCTTCCTGGGTGGCCGCGAACGCGAAGTGAATAAAGCGCCCCATCTTGCGCGCTTCCTTCTTGTCCACGAAGTTCAGGGGATCGAAGTTTTTCACCTCGCAGGCGAAAGTCACCGGGAAGCCGGTGGTGTCGAAGCCCTGAATGGGAGCCGCGCCGCTGGCCCCGGCCAGGAGGCTCTGCCACACCTCGGGAGCGGTATTGCCTACCCCGCATACCAGCCCAAGGCCGGTAATGACCACTCGTCGATTCACCGGCTACTTGCCTTTCGCGGTCTTTTCGTTCTTCTCGATGTAGTCGATGGCATCCTTGACGGTCTTGATCTTCTCGGCGTCTTCGTCGGGGATTTCGAGGTCGAACGCCTCTTCAAACTGCATCACCAACTCCACCACGTCCAGCGAGTCGGCTCCCAGGTCCTCCTGGAAGCTCGCGCCGGGGGTCACCTCGGCCTCGTCCACTTGCAGTTGTTCCACGATGATCTGCTTGACTTTCTCTTCCACGGCCATGCGTGTGTCTCCTCGTATCGGTCAAAACTTCTGGAATCCTGGGGGCTTGCGGCAAGCAAACCCGGTTTGCCACCGGTCGCCGCCCGGGTTCGGTGGTGCGGCTCAAGCGTTGATCCTGTGTCGCTTCCGCCTGCCTACAATACCGGGCCGCGGCTGGGGAACACAACCCATCGAGCGCAAAAACAGCGCCGACGCCCCGAAGTGCAAGTCTATCAAACAAAACCGCCAGTTCGGGTGTGGAACATCCCGTCGTACCACCCGTCGCCGCCAAACCGGAAAACATTTGATTACTGTTTGAATTCCGACCCTGATATGCACCGCAAAAAGGCGTACATTAGGCGAAGAAGCAAAAGGGGTATTCATGCAGGAATTGGCTGCCGTAATTGCTGCCCTGGCCGGAATTCTTGTGGGCTATTGGATCCGCAGTCTTACCGTTACGGGAGAAAGGCAGCAGTTCGAAAAACGGATGGCGGAGCTGACCGCAGATCTCGGCGGAATGAAGACGGAACTTGCGCAGGTGCCGTCTCTGGCCGCGGCGCGGGCCGGGTTTGAGTCTCTGGCTGCGGAGCGGGAAAGGACCGCCACGCGGATGGCCGAGGAACGCGATTCCCTGCGGGCCGATCTGCAAACCCGCATCGAGAGCGAACGCGTTCACTCCGCCCGGATCAGTGGGCTGGAGGCGGAGCTGCGCAAGGAGCGCGAGAACGCAGCGGAGAAACTGGCACTGCTTGACTCGGCGCGGCAGGCGCTGGTGAATCAATTCCAGGCTCTGGCCGG
This sequence comes from Occallatibacter sp., assembly GCA_036502905.1. Taxonomy (GTDB): domain Bacteria; phylum Acidobacteriota; class Terriglobia; order Terriglobales; family Acidobacteriaceae; genus Telmatobacter. Next base: position 2,378 of record DASXXV010000145.1, read on the forward strand.
CGAGATTCTTGAAAGCAAGGCAAAGACTTTCGCCGAAGGCAGCCAAAAGGAACTGGGAACGCTTCTGGCACCGCTGCAGACCCAGCTGAAGGAGTTCCGGGACAAAGTCGAGCAGGCGCAGAGCGATTCCAAGACCGGCGTAACCCGCCTGGAAACCCTCATCGGCACCCTGGGCACGCTCAACCAGCAGCTCACCGCCGAAGCCCGTAACCTGTCCACGGCATTGCGCGGATCGGCGAAGACCCAGGGGGACTGGGGCGAATTCATCCTTCGTGATCTGCTGGACAAGGCCGGACTGCGCGAAGGCGAGGAGTACAAGTTCCAGCAGTCGTTTACGACCGAAGCCGAGGGCGGCGAGCGGGCCCGCGCGGTGCGCACGGACGTGATTCTTAGTCTGCCTGGCAACCGCCACCTGGTGATTGACTCCAAGGTGTCTCTAAATGCGTATACCGATTGCGTGAACGCGGAGAGCGAAGACGGCCGGAAGTCGGCTCTCAAAGCGCATCTGGCCAGTATTCGGGGCCACATCGCGGGATTGGGGAAGGCGGGCTACGAACGGCTGCCTGAACTTGAAGCACCCGATTTCGTGGTGATGTTTGTGCCCGTGGAGCCAGCGTTTCTGATGGCGCTGCAGGCCGATGGTGAATTGTGGGCGGATGCGTACAAGCAAGGCATCCTGCTGGTGGGCCCGACGACGCTTCTCTACGTCATCCGCATCATCAATGTGCTGTGGCAGCAGGAGCGACAGGCGCGCAATGTGAAGGAAGTGATGGATCGGGGGACGGAACTGTACGAGAAGTTCGTCGGTTTCGTCACCGATATGGAAGTGCTGGGCGACAGCCTGCGCAAGAGCACGCAGAGTTATGACGGCGCAATGAAGAAGCTCGCTGACGGTCGCGGCAATCTCATTCGGCAGGTGGAAATGCTTAAAAAGCTTGGCTTGCGGACGACGAAGTCGATTCCCAAGAAACTTCTCGATCGCGCCGACGTGGATCAGGAGGAACTGGCCCTTGCCGCGGAGGCAGAGGACCAGTCCGGCGCGGGAATCTAAAGCGCACGTATCCAATCCGCTGCCGCCATCTGCGCGCGACGCATGCGCCGGCCCGCCCCAGGAATTACAGCACCGCTGTGGGAATGACCCTGATAGCGACGAAGGGGTCGTACCCGGGCGAGTTTCTCAGTCGCCTTGCGCGAAGCAGACCGTTCCTTCGTATGTTCTCGCGACGGATGGCGAGGGGGCGCAGGAGGAAGGCGGCAGGTTGAGCTGATTGCTCGTCCTGGCCCGATTGCCCGGGGGCTTGTGCCGTCCTGATCGGACCTTGTGGTGGTTGGTGCGGCTACCGTTCGGTGGGGTTGACTTCGAGAGCAGTGCGGTCCCATTTCGCGAGGTTGGCCGCGGCTTCATAAGTGGTCTGCAGGAAGTCGAGCAACGCGCCATCCGGATCGGGCGATTGCCGCAGCGCTTCGTAGGGAAACATGAATTCGCCGAGTTCTTTGCTGTAACTCGCAGGCGAGGGAGCAATGGAATAATTCGCAAATCCGGGCGGCTCAGGATAGGCATAGCTGTAGAACATTGCATCGATGCCGAGCCCTCCGGGCCAGAAGCCGCAACTGCTGACTTCGTGCGAATAGGCGTCGCGGGTGACGCTATCGGGCAAGCCGGGCATGCTCTGATGCTGGGGCGCGGTTCGTCCCGAAAACCGTGTGCAGGCCAGGTCCATCGCTCCCCAGAAGAGATGAGTGGGGCTGACCTTACCTCTGAAGCGGGAACGAAAAACGGTGAACACGCGGGTGGTCTGCAACAGGACGCGCCAGAATCGCTGCGCAAATTCGGGATCGTAGCTGCAATGTTGAGTGTCCTGTTCGAAGGGAATGGGCGCGGGGATTTCGACCGGCTTCGGCCAGATGCGCACCGGGCATTCCAACTGTTCCAGGGCCTGCATCACGCGCCCGTAGAAGTCCGCCACGCTCATGGCCTGGAGGGGAATGACGGCCTGCTCGCCGGCATGGCTTTGGAGGCGAAGCGCGTGATCGAGAAAATCAAAATCTATCTGCAGCATGCGCGCACCGCAGGCCATGGGCGAGGTGGTCACGCCGCGAATGGTGGGATAAAGAGTGACGTTCCAGGTGTGATTGATGTGGGGCGTGAGGGCCAGGCGTACCTTGCCGACGATCTGCATCCATAGCTGCAGCGTGGAGCAGGTGTCACTCCATTGGTTATACGGCAGAGCCGGCCATGGTTCGGAAAGGATATCTGGAGCGGTGGCTTCCATGGGGAATCTCCTCTGATCCTTGTGGGGATTCGATCGGTAATAAAGCAGGTCCTTCGTCCCCTTCGACTTCGCTCAGGGTCCTCAGGATGACGACCTTTGGCCAGCCTGTTCTATGTCAGTCGCGCATTCCGACACCCAAGTCCCGGAATGTGTCGCGGAGCCGCTTCCAGGTGGTTTCGAGGTCCTCGGGGAGGACGCGGGTTTCGCCCACAGTGGTCATGAAATTGGTATCTCCGATCCAGCGCGGCATGGCATGCATGTGGAGGTGCCCGGCGACTCCCGCACCGGCTGCCTGCCCGAGGTTCAGTCCGAAGTTGAATCCGTGGGGGCGGTACAGCTTTTCGAGGGCACGTTCGGTCTGCTGGGAGAGGTCCATCATCTCGTGGGCGGCTTCCAGCGGCATCCTGGCGATCCGGTCGAGGTGGGCATAGGGCATCACCATCACGTGCCCGGATGTATACGGAAACGCGTTCAGGCAAATGAAGCAATGCTTTCCCCGAACCACCAGGCCGCCGGCCGCCTCCGCCTCGTCACGGCTCATCCCGTGCTCGATGGCGTAGTCGACCGATCCGATCAGGTTACAGAAGACGCAGCCGGTGTCGTCCGGAAAAGCGTTCAGGCGAGAGGGGATCCCGGGCCGGGGGGCGCCGTCGGCGGAGGTCACGTAAGCAAATCGCCAGGGTGTCCAGAGGATATCCATTTCGAATGACGATCCGCGTTCCCCACCAGTATAAGTGGGGTCACCGGATTCCCTGATTTGGGGATAATTTGGGTGGCTCCTGGTTCAACCGGGCGAAGCCCAGATCAAAGAATTGTGACAGGGAGGAACAGGAGGCGTTCGCATTGACTCAGCAAACTCAAAAAGATACACTTGTAAGCGTAGCTTCCTGCGCGGATTCCAGCAGTGAGCTGCGGCCGCCCTCCAGCCAGCAGTTGCCTGCCGGGTGTTTCCCAAAGGAATTCAGTCGGTTTCCACGCCGCTTCCACGGCGGGAATCGCTGTCCCTCTGGGAACCCAACGGCTTACAAGCACTCGGGCGCGAGATCTCGGCCCAGGCATCCCACGCCCACCGCAGCGCTGGAGCCAGCCGGCAATACCATTAGACGTAAAGCCGGCGCAAGGAGTCCTGGAGCTAGCAGTGATGTCTAACGTCCTCAATCCTGAAACCGAGAGCATAACCCTGAACACCGAATTGGAAACCCCAATCCTCGAGCCTGCGACGGAGCAAGAGCAGCCGTCGTTCGAATCCACGTCCAACCCCGAGACCGCCGCCACCCCTGAAGCGATCGCACCCGTCGCGCTGGACGCCGATGCCACCACCGAACCCGTAGCCCAGGCGGCGCCCGAGGCGCCTGCTGAAGCCGCGGAAATTCCTGTGCATGCTGAGGCCGCCGCCACCCCCGAAGCGATCGCCCCCGTCGCGCTGGACGCCGATGCCACCACCGAACCCGTAGCCCAGGCGGCGCCTGAGGCGCCTGCTGAAGCCGCGGAGATTCCCGCGCATGCGGAGGCCGCAGCCCAGGCTGAAATCGCGCCTGTGGCGCAGCCGCACGCACCCGTGCATGTTCACCACGGGGAGCACGGCGAGTCGATGGAGGACTTCTCCGCCGCACTCGAAGCCTTTGAGCGCGAGCAGGCCGCCGAGGCCGCCGCAGTCGAGGCCTATGGCGACAAGGTCGTTTCCGGAACGGTGATCAAGCAGACGGACAAGCACCTGGTGGTCGATGTAGGCCTGAAGTCCGAGGGGCTGGTGCCCATCGAGCAGGTCGTGGACCACACTGGTGCGGTCAGATTCAATCCGGGCGACGTGATCGACGTAGTCATCGAGCGCGAGGAGCCCGAGGGCGGCTATCTCGTCAGCTACGAGAAGGCGCAGCGGCTGCGCGTGTGGGACACGATCGAGAAGGCGGCCAACGACAAGACGCCGGTGATCGGCACGGTGGTGAGCCGCGTGAAGGGCGGCCTGACGGTCGACATCGGCATGAAGGCGTTCCTGCCCGGCTCGCAGTTGGAGATCCGGCCTGTCCGCAACCTTGACGGCTATCTCGGCCAGCAGATTGAAGTCCGCGTCATCAAGCTGAACAAGAAGCGCGGCAATGTCGTGGTCAGCCGCAAGGAGATTCTGGAGGAAGAGCAGACCTCCAAGCGGTCGCATACGCTCGAGCAGTTGGGCGAAGGCGCCGTTCTCACCGGCACGGTGAAGAATCTTACCGACTACGGCGCGTTCGTAGACCTGGGCGGAATCGACGGCCTGCTGCATATCACCGATATGAGCTGGGGCCGCCTGACCCATCCGCGCGACCTGGTCAACGTGGGCGACGAGATCCAGGTGAAGGTTCTCAAATTCGACAAAGACAAGCAGCGCGTGTCCCTGGGCTTCAAGCAGCTGACGCCGGACCCGTGGCTGGACGCGGCGGAGCGCTACCCGGTGGGCGCGCATGTGAAGGGCCGCGTTCTCTCGGTTACCGATTACGGCGCGTTCGTGGAACTGGAGCAGGGGATCGAAGGCCTGGTCCATCTTTCCGAGATGACCTGGTCGAAGCGCCTGAAGCACCCCTCCAAGCTGGTCAAGCCGGGCGATGAAGTGGAGACAGTGGTTCTGAGCGTGAACCCTGCCGACCGCCGCATTTCGCTGGGCATGAAGCAGCTGTTGGAGAATCCCTGGGAGCACTTGACGGAGCGTTATCCGGCCGGCACGGTGGTCGAGGGCCGGGTGCGCAACCTGACCGATTTCGGCGCCTTCATCGAGATCGAAGACGGTATCGACGGGCTGGTGCACGTGTCCAACCTGAGCTGGACCAAGCGCGTGAAGCACCCGTCCGAAGTGGTGAAGAAGGGCGAGAAGGTGAAGGCTGTCGTTCTCGGCGTAGAGCCGCAGAATCGACGTTTGAGCCTGGGCATCAAGCAGCTTCAGCCGGATGTGTGGGAGAGCTTCTTTGCCACCCATCGCGTGGGCGATGTGGTGCACGGGAAGGTTCTACGGACCGCGCAGTTCGGAGCGTTCGTCGAGATTGCCGAGGGTGTGGAAGGTCTGTGCCACATCTCCGAGGCGGTGGATGAGCACGGCGGACCGGCCAAGCTCGACCAGGGCCTGGAGAACGAATTCAAGATCATCAAGATCAACGTGGAAGAGAAGAAGGTGGGCTTGAGCCTGCGCGCCATCGGTCACGAGGCCAGCCGCGCCACGGTCGAGCACTACAAGGAGACCACCCACAAGCAGCCTGTCTCCAGCTCTACCACGACTCTTGGCGACCTGATTCAGTGGCGCAAGAACGAGCGATAAGACAGTGATCAGTGATCAAAATCGGCCACCCTTCGGGGTGGCCGATTTGGCTTTCGGCGAGGGTCCTGCCGATACGCGGTTAATGTTCTCAAAATTAATTTACGTCCATGAACGACGGAGCTTTACAATCGCTTACACACAGATCCCCTGAAAGCCGCCTCCCGGAAATCGATCCCTGCTCGGATCAGGCGGATGGGACATCAGTTTGATCCTTGGGCCACCCCGCACGAGAGTTGCTCGCGTGCCGACACCTCCCGGCTCAGCCTCGGTTTGAATTGTCAATGAATGGAGCGAAGCCATGCTTCGGATGCTTAGGAAAGTTTTGTGCATCGGGTTGTTGCTCCCGGGATTCTCTGGCCTTGGTCTCCTGGAAGCCCAGGAGCCGGCCAGAATGAACGGCGCGCAAGCCGTTCGCTTTGAACAGAGTCCCGGGTTTTTCCACTACGTGGTCTTCTGCACGACCCCCAAGGGATTCATGGCCCAGATGCCGCCGGCAAAGCTGCCGGCCGACAGCACGGAGTACGGCCTCTGCTGGTACGGAACGAGGACGGCCGGAGCCAATCCTTCGCAGGAAGTGGACGGCAAGCTGGTGGTATCCGAGCACCACGTCCGCTTCATGCCCGATGATCCGCAGTTTGCCGCGGCGTATGCGGATCTTCCCCGCGAGCAGGCGGCAGTGAAGCACGAAGCAGGACAGCCCAATGCGACCGTGATCGGCAAGGGAGTGTCGTTCGGTTTCCGGTTCAGCGAGCTGTGCCCGACTTGTGCTGCCGGGACGCCCCCACCGCGGGGTATGACTCCGGCCGCAATCCTCGACCAGGAGTTCGGGCTCCTGGATGAAACGATTCTGCATTATTACTCCGGTTGGAGGCAGATATATCGCATAAGTTCCGGTGCGCCGTCCTCACCAGGTCAGACGGCGAACTCAGTTGGCTCCACGGGAATGCGTCCCGCGGCCAAGACCAAGGCGGCGGGGATGCCGAAATCCACCGAGACCATGGCGGCAAACCGGGCTGCGGCCGCCAAGCCCAGGACGGCGGTTCCTCCTGCCGCGGCGCCCGGTACGTCGACGTTGTATGGGGCGACGAACTCCGCTGCGGCTCCGTCCTCCGCCGCGTCGGTGATTGGAGGCCCAAAAGCAAAGCCAGTCAAAATCTCTTCGGCCGATGGGCTGCTGGTAAAGAAGGTCCCGCCGGACTACCCGCTGGAGGCAAAGCTGGTGCGCCTGGAAGGAACGGTGGTGCTGCGGGCGGTCATCGACAGTAGTGGCGAAGTCGCGGAAGTGAATGCGGTCAGCGGACCGCCATTGCTGGAATCGGCCGCGGTGGATGCCGTGAAGCATTGGCAGTACCGGCCATATGCGGTGAACGGCCGGCCTGTCGATGTAGAGACGACGATCGCGGTGGTCTTTGCCCTGGACGGAACCCACCCGGTGAACCGGGCGCAGAGCCTGCGCCGGTAGTTCGAGACAAGTACTAAAACCGTGGTTTCCGCGGACCAGGGATGGTCAAGAGTCCCGGGCCGGGGGCCGGCATCTAAAAGCCATGGTTGCCGCGCTGAGGCTGGCAGGCGCGGGGAGGTATAGATGCCGATTATCCGGAATTGCCCATCGTGCGGCAAGGGGAATCGCATCCCGGCGGATCGCATCGCGGACCAGGGGCGCTGCGGGGCATGCAAGAGTGCTCTGCCGGCCATGGCTGATCCGATCCCGGTGGGTCCGGCGGAGTTCGACGAGATCGTGCGCGAAAGCAAGGTGCCGGTGCTGGTGGATTTCTGGGCATCGTGGTGCGGGCCATGCCGCATGGCCGCTCCGCACGTGGCGCAGACGGCGCATGACCTGGCGGGCCGCGCCGTGGTGTTGAAGGTGGACACGGAGCGCTACCCCGAGTTGGCCGCCCGCTACAGGGTGCAAGGCATTCCCAACTTCGCCGTGTTCTCGCACGGAGAACTGCAATTCCAGCAGGCCGGCCTGGTGGACGCGATGACGATGAAGAACTGGCTGACGCAGGCGGCGTGAAAAAGACAGTGCACAGTGAACAGTGGTCGGTGAAAGTCGCCGATCCTGCGAATGCCGAAACACGGTCGAACTGATGTTCCCGTCGCAAAACGCATTCCATAGATTTGTATCCAACTAAATGAATCCGGGTTCATGCCTTACGCGTTGGCACAGGGTCAGCGACACCCAGCCACTTCTTCATCGAACCAGCACGGCTTGATGGAGGGCCCCCGCAGCCCTACCATGGCTTCACGAGGAACTGTGGATGGCCGATCACTTCCCGCTCTCCGGCGGATGGCTCACCGATCGAATTGTGGAATTCTCGCAGGAATCGGATTTTCGCCAGCACGCGGAAACGCCCGCGTTCCGTCTCAATGCAACCAGCCCTTATCTCCGCCTTCACTTTGTGAGCGTGTACGTCAGCGACCAGGACCGAAGCCTGAAATTCTTCCGGGAGAAGCTCGGGTTCACAGTGGTGGCCGATGCCCGATTCGCCTCCGGCAACCGCTGGGTAGAGGTGTCTCCCCCGGATGGTACTGGGGTGCTCGCCCTGGTAGTGCCGATGAAGGGATTTCACGAGGAGCACATGGTAGGCAATTCCGGGCTGGTCACGTTCCTTACGGAGGATGTCGACCGCACCTACCGCGAATGGTCGGAGCGGGGGGTGCGCTTCACCATTCCGCCGCAAACCCCTGCATGGGGAGGGACATTTTGCCGGTTTGTGGATCCCGACGGCAACTCGTTTGCGCTGGCGGGATTCACCGAGGTGACGCGCTCGATTGACGAGCGCCGCCGGGCGTATGCGGAGAAACTCGAGAATGAACGGCGGGTGGCGCAGGAACTCGAAATCGCCAGGCAGGTTCAGGCGCGGCTCTTTCCCCAGAGGCTGCCACGGGCGCCGGGGCTGGACTACGCAGGATCGTGTCTGCAAGCCCGCCTGGTGGGCGGGGATTATTACGACTTCCTCGAATTCGGCACGGGAAGGCTGGCGCTGATTGTGGGCGACATCGCTGGAAAGGGGATTGCGGCCGCCCTGCTGATGGCCAATCTCCAGGCGAACCTGCGCAGCCAGTTCGCGGCCGCGGCGGATCAGCCGGGGAGACTGCTGGCCTCGGTCAATCGCCTGTTGTTCGAGAACACGATACCCAGCGCCTATGCCACCTTGTTTTTCGCCAACTACGACGTGGATACCGGGCACCTCGTGTATGCCAATTGCGGCCATGTCCCGGGATTGATCGTGCGAGCCGGGGGGACAGTGGAGCAACTCGACGCGAATAACACCGTTCTCGGCCTCTTCGAGGACTGGGAAGGTACCGTTTCCTCGGCGCAACTGGAGCGAGGCGATTTGCTGGCCCTCTGCACGGACGGAATCACGGAGTCCGCCGATGAACTCGGGGAGGAATTTGGCCAGGAGCGCCTGGTCGAGTGCCTGCGGCGACATGATTCGCTGGGCGCGCAGGAACTTGGTGCGGCCGTAATCAAGGATGTGCTGGCATTCTCGGGCGGGCGGCAGTTTGACGATCTGACGCTGATTGTTGCGCTCAGGGAGGGATGACATCGAGTTTCCGCGGGCGTTCCGCGGCCTTGAACAGCCATCCTGAATCCGGCGGAAAGCAAGGAGTCATTGGGCCGGCTCCGGGGAGCCGGCCCATTGCTCGACCAGGAGAGAGAACCAAGGCAACTCGGCCAAGCATGACAAATCTTACGCCGAAACCGCCTGAACCAGACCTCAAGAGGGGCGTAAATTCTTGTAAGTAAACCGTTGTAAATCGTTTGTTACGCAAGTTGCCGAGGTTTGAGGACGGTTGGCCGACTAGCCATCGCTCTGCATGCGGCGCAAAACCACCGCGATTCCGAGCGCCATCAACACGCAGACGAGCGCAAAGAGGAACACGCTGGCGTAGCCGAATGCCCCGATGACAGCCCCGGCGACCGGGCCGACCATGAAGAACGAAACATCGGCAAAGACGGTGTACACGCTAAGAGCAGTGCCGCGATTCTCATGGGTCACGCGCTGGACGGCTTCCACCCCAAGGGCGGGGAAGACGAGCGAGTGGCCGAATCCGGTGAGAGCCGCGGCGGCAAAGGCCATCCACGGAGTGTGTGCCGACCAGAGCAGCAGCAGTCCCGCCGATACGACGGAGAGGCAGACCAGCGCCACCGGGTACCCGCCGAAGCGGTCAATGGTGTGAATAAAGAGCAGGCGCGCGCCGATGAAGGCCGCGCCGAACGCGGTGAGGCACAGTGCCGCGCCGTTCCAATGTCGGCTGGCATAAAAGAGCGTGACGAAGGTGGCCAGCACGCAATAGCCGACGCCGCCGAGCGCCAGCGCCATTCCGTGTGGGGCCACCCGCCCGACCACATGGCGGAAGGGCAGATGCTTTCCTGGCGTGACCGCAACCGGGGCCTTGCGTGTCGCCATCACGAAACTGATGGCGCAGATGGCAATGGTCAGGAAGCCGACCGAGGAGAGTCCCAAGGAACTTTCCAGCAGTACGCCCAGGGGCGCGCCCAGGGCGAGGCCTCCGTAGGTGCTGACGCCGTTGTAGGAGATGACGCGGGCGGTGTTTTCCTGTCCGGCGGCGCTGATGCCCCAGAGAGTAGCGCCGGTGGAGCCCAGGCTTTCGCCAATTCCCAGGGCAAGGCGGCTGAGGATGAGACCCAAGAAGCTGAGCCAGGGAATCGACCGGGCGCTGACGGCGACGACAAGCAGAGCGCCGGCGATGGTGCAGGCGGCCATGCCGCAGAGCACGGATATCTTGGCGCCTTGCCGGTCGGAGATGCGGCCAGCCCAGGGGCGGCTGAGGAACGTGGCGATGTACTGGACGGAAATGACCAGCCCCGCCAGAACGGCGCTAAACCCCATGCGTAGGTGAACATACGCGGGCAGGATGGCGAGCGGCAGGCCGATGGCGAGGTAGACGGCGAAGCTGAACCAGGTAAATGTCAGGATCTGCGCGGCGTCGGCGCGCTGGCTCGGGACGTCATCGGCGGAGACGTCCCATGCCGACGCGCCGCCAGGCGAGGACGGTCTCAGACGAAGTGAGCTGAATCTGCGCAGCAATGGGGTCAAGGTCCAGTATACCGGCAGCGGGGTTGGCGGAGTTGGCGGGGTTAGAGGAGTTGGTAGACGCAGAAGGGCGGGATGCGCTGCAAAGGTAGACTGGGGATATGGCTGCGGCCTTCCACATCGAGAATTTTGGCTGCCGTGCGGCGCGGGCGGATGGCGAGGCCGTGAGCGAGCGGCTGCGTGCCGGGGGCCTGTCGGACGGACCGCCTGCGGATGCCGATGTGGTAATTGTGAATACGTGCAGCGTGACGGCCGAGGCGGACCGCGCGGCACGGGCCTACATTCGCCGCACCCACCGGATCAACCCGAAGGCACGCATCCTGGTGACGGGTTGCTATGCACAGAGAGCTCCCGAGGAGCTTGCCGGGATCGACGGAGTGGCGGCGGTGGTCGGCAACAGTCACAAGGCCCTGGCGCCGGAGATTGCGGCAGGGCTCGCGAACGGGCGGGAGCGGTCTGGTGAGGGGAATCCGAACGGACTGGTGCCGATCGCGTCGGTGGCGTCCGCGCGGGGCGCACCAGTCTGGGTCGACGACCGGTTTGCGCATTCGTTCCTGGAGGATTCCCAGGTGCTGCCCGGTGTTCAGACCCGCCCCAACCTCAAAATCCAGGAAGGATGCAGCAATCGCTGCACGTTCTGCGTCATTCCCCGGACGCGCGGGGCGTCCCGCAGCCTGGGGGCGGATGCCGTTTTGCGCCAGGTGGAGAATTTCGTTGCGGCAGGGGGGAAGGAACTGGTGCTGTCGGGGATTAACCTGGGGCGCTGGGGGCGCGATCTGCCGCGCCGGTCGGGAGAGCCGGGCTCTCTGGCTGAACTGGTTCGACGGATCCTGCTGGATACGTCACTTCCGCGCCTGAGGTTGAGCTCGATCGAGCCGATGGACTGGGATGCGGAGCTGATCGGGATGATGGGCGAATTCGGAGGCCGAAGGCTGGCTCGCCACGCTCATCTGCCGCTGCAGTCGGGCTCGGACGCGGTCCTGCGCCGGATGCACCGGCGCTACCGCCCCTGGCATTACGTGGAAAAGGTGGCCGCGCTGGCCGGCGCGGTTGGCCCGGACCTTACGATCGGCGCGGACGTAATGGTTGGGTTCCCGGGGGAGTCTGACCGGGAATTCGAGGAAACGCTGGATTTTATTTGTTCGCTGACCTTTGGTTACTTGCACCTGTTCCCGTTTTCTGCACGCCCGGGCACGCGCGGCTGGACTCTGCAGGCAGAATCGCCAGTGCCGGCGGGCGCCGTCGAGGAGCGCATGGCCGTCCTGCGGACGTTGGCCGAGGAGAAGACCGCTGCGCATCGGCACCGGTTTGTGGGGCGGGAACTGCAGGCCATTACGCTGCACACCCCGGAGGCTCAGCAGGCCCAGGGGCGGACCGTGGCGCTCACGGAGAATTTTCTGCCGGTGGAAGTGGATACGGCCCTTGCCGCGAATGAGCTGATCGCGGTGGGGATTCGAGAAATTGCCGCGGACCTTAGCCTTCGGGGAACGCTGGTGAATTCGATTCCCGGTCGAGGCGGCGAAATCGGGGGTCTCGTTTTGGCGGAAGAGAGATTCTGAGTCGCCAAGGCCAGCGGGAAAGCACAGCCAGACCAGTGCTATACTCCTGTCGAGCGTTGGTCCATTTCGAGCCATTGAGCCGGGGGCCCGCTACCAGGGGAGGAGTACCATCGCATTCGATAAACGTGCAGCCAAATCTTTTACTCGTATCAATGACCGCATTCGGGCCCGGGAGATCCGGGTCATCGACGAAAACGGCGAACAACTCGGCATCATGCAGCCGTTTGAGGCGCTGAGGGTCGCCCGGGAGCGCGGTCTTGACCTGGTGGAAGTCTCGCCGACTGCCGTTCCTCCGGTCTGCCGCATCCAGGATTACGGGCGGTATCTCTACGAGAAGGAAAAGAGCGAGCGGGCCGCGCGCAAGAAGCAGAAGGTCATCACCATCAAAGAGGTCAAATTCTCGGTTACGGTGGACGAGCACGACTACCAGACGAAGAAGAACCAGGCCGTACGCTTTCTGACTGAGGGCGACAAGGTGAAGGCCAGTCTGCGGTTCCGCGGCCGCCAGATGGCACACCGCGATCTCGGCTACAACATCATCAACCGGCTGATCCAGGACATCGGCGACGCCGGCACGGTGGAGTTCATGCCGCGCATGGAAGGCACGATTCTACATGCCATCCTGGCGCCTTCGAAGAAAGAGCAGCCCAAGCCGAAGCCGGCTCCTCCGCAGCAGCAGGCCGCGCCGGCCGCGCATTAGTTCCAGTCCGCCGGGAGATCGGCCTGAGGGACGAACCGGCGGGGCAACGCGCGGATATCCGTAATGCTCCCAGCTTAGCGAGACCTGGCGGTCTTCCACCCCGGACGCGACCGCGGACGGGGCGAAAAGCCATCTGTGGCTGGTGGCAACAAGCGCCGGCGAAAACCCGCGCGCGATCACGGTTTCGCCGCCGGCTGGCGGCGTGATGGGCGGGCCGGTTGGAGAGCCATTGGCACGGCTTATGATGTGCGGCGGCGGACGATCGAGTTCGTTAGAGGGCGTTTGGGTGACAGGCAGGCGGTGAGCCCAAGAAGCCCTGAGGGCGTAGCCGCGGGTGCTAGAATCCCACCCGCTATGCGAATTCATCTTTTTCTTTCACTGTGCGTAGGAGCCGGTGTGCTTGCAGCACAACCGGTTGGGCCGCAGGCGCCGCATCTGGAGAAGCGGGGCGCCACGACGCAACTCATCGTGGACGGCAAGCCTTTTCTGATGCTCTCCGGCGAGTTGCACAACTCTTCGTCTTCCAGCCTCGAGTACATGAAACCGATTTGGCCGCAACTCGCGGCGATGGGCATCAACTCCGTAGTCACACCGCTGAGCTGGGAACTGATCGAGCCCGTAGAGGGCAAATTCGATTTCACGCTGGTTGATGGGTTGCTGGACCAGGCACGCCAAACGCATGAACGCGTTGTCTTTCTCTGGCTGGCGTCGTGGAAGAACGGCATGTCGAGTTACGCGCCAGCCTGGGTGAAGCGCGACACCAAGCGGTTTCCGCGAGTAGTGGAAAACGGCGCCGAGGTGGAGATCCTTGCGCCGCTGGCGAACGCAACCATGGAGGCGGACGCACGTGCGTACGCCGCATTGATGAAACACCTGAAGGAAGTGGATGGCCGCGATCACACCGTGGTGATGATGCAGGTGGAGAACGAGGTGGGTGTGCTGGGCGATACGCGCGACCACTCCGATGCGGCGAACAAGGCGTTTGCTTCGGCGGTGCCGGCGGAGCTGACGAAATATCTTGAGGCGCATCGCGATTCGCTGTATCCGGACCTGAAGGCGCGCTGGGATGCCAACGGCGATAAGGCGGCCGGAACTTGGGCCGAGGTATTTGGGGATAACGTGCGGACCGACGAAATCTTTATGGCCTGGCAGTATGCGCGATTTATCCAGACAGTGGCGGCCCTGGGCAAAGCAGCGTACGACCTCCCCATGTACGTGAACACGTGGCTGGCGGGGGATGACACCACGCCGGGTGATTTTCCGAGCGGCTGCCCCGAGCCGTGGGTGGTGGACGTGTGGCGCGCGGCGGGGACGGCGCTGGATTTCTATTCGCCCGATCTGTACGACCCCAATTTCACCCTCTGGAGCCGGCGTTATCACCGGGCCGGGAACCCTCTATACATGCCGGAGACGCGGGGAGGCGAGGCGGGCGCTGCGAACGTGTTTTATGCGATCGGGGAAGAGGCGGGAATGGGATTTTCGCCGTTTGCGATCGAGGACGAGACGGATCCGAAGGGCGCGCTCGCGCAGAGCTATCACTCCATCGAGGGCCTGGCGGCGGCGATTCTGGAGCACCAGGCGGCCGGCGACCTGCACGGGTTTGTGCTGGACCGCGGCCATTCCGCGGTGGACTTTACCGTGGCGGGGTACTCGGTGCACGTGACCCTGGACGAGATTTTCGGGAGTCACGCGCAGACCGGGTTCGGCCTGATTTTTTCCAGCGGGCGGGATGAGTTCGTGGGATTGGGCAAGGGGTTTCGCGTATCGTTTACGCCCCGCTCCGGCCCACACGCGGGGATTGCGGCGGTGGACGAGGGAGCCTTCGCGCAGGGCAAATGGGTGCCTAGACGGCGGCTGAATGGGGATGAAAACGACCAGGGAAAAGCGTGGCGCTTCTCTCCGAAGAGTATTAATGCGGAGAAGGTGTCGCTGTACCGGTACGAGTGAGGCCCGAGTCTCAGGTTCCTTGTGGAAGCCAGACTTGGCGCACGCTTCAGGCGATGGCGGAGCTGGAATCGGCACACGATGCGAACGAATGGATCAATCGCAAGGCTGACCAGAGCGTATACAGCGTATTCAGGAGGATGAAGTCATACCAGGTGACGGGTCTGTGGCGGAGGAGCGAAGCCGAAGCGGTGATGGATGTGCCGGTCCAGTGACCGAAGTCGATGTCGCGAGGAATGTTCCGGCTGAAGACGACCCAGAAGCAGCCCACGGCGAATCCAGCGCCTGCCCAAAGAGCGATTTTGCGGCTCATATGGTCCTGGACGCTATTTATACTCCTGAAGGAGCCGTCGTGCCGGGCCAAGTTACCCGGCGGCAGATTGCTTTATTCGCATCAAACTCCGGGTCTCAGGTATACTGGTTGAGGCTCACTCGGGCAGGGAAGTCCCTGTCCCGCCAGAGAGTTAGTCCAAAACGAGAAGAACAATGCCCAAGTTGAAGACCCATTCGGGCGCGGCCAAGCGCTTCAAGAAGACCGGCACCGGCAAGATCGTGCGCGGTCATACGAAGACGCGGCACATCCTTTCGTCGAAATCACCAAAGGTGAAACGGAAGCTCGGTAAGAGCGCAATCGTTTCCGACGGTGACCACGCGAAGGTAGCGCGCATGATTCCTTACGCCTGATCGTCGTGCCGCCTGAATGGGCGGCGTTTCCGGGCCCAGGTCGAAGGGCCCCCGGCGAACCGGTTTGATCCGGATGAAGCCGAGTGATTCAGGTTCGAGAGCGAGTGAAGAGGTTAAAGCGCAGCGCCTGTTGCGCCTCCTGCCTCCAGCCGCCTGACGACGTAACACAAATGGAGAAAAGGCAATGCCCCGCGTAAAACGCAGTACCAAGCGCAATGACCGCCGCAAGAAGATTCTGGAGCGCGCAAGCGGTTATTTTCTTACGAAATCGAAGCTCTACCAGGCGGCCCAGGAAGCCGTGGAGCGCGGTCTCAAGTTCGCCTATATTGGGCGCCGGCAGAAGAAGCGCCAGTTCCGTTCGCTGTGGATTGTGCGCATTTCGGCCGCCGCCAAGCTGAACGCAACCAGTTATTCCCAACTCATCAGCGGACTCAAGAAGGCCGGCATCGAGTTGGATCGCAAGATCCTGGCGGACATCGCCGTGCACGACGCTGCGGGCTTTACCAGGCTGGTGGAGCAGGCGAAAGCCGCTCTCGCCAGCGCAAAGGCAGCCTGAGCCCGGCGAGGTGTTTCTGGTAACGGCCCGGAGCCTGGCTCCGGGCCGTTTTCATTTTCCAGGCCGCAACTCTGGTGCAAAGAGTAAGAGCGCGGAAGCGCTATGCTGGGGTTTATATCCAATGACGAACGAATCCATACCCAATCCAGGGTTCTTTGACGAGGACTCACTTGACAAGGCGTTTGCCGCGCTGGCCAGGCAGGCTGCGGAGGATGCGGCCCGTCTCGACAGTCCCGAAGCCGTCGAAGTATTTCGCCTGGAGTGGCTGGGCCGCAAGCAGGGCCGGCTGAACGAGATCTCTGGGCGCTGGCTGAAATCCGCGCCTCCTGAAGCCAAGAAATCGATCGGCCAGCGTTTCAATGAGCTGAAGAACAAGGTGGAAGAGTTGCTGGAACAGGCCAGCGGCGCAGGCCCGAGCGATGCCGCGCTGGCGGGCGAAGCCATCGACATCACCCTGCCCGGCACACGGCGCCTGACCGGTGCGGAGCATCCCATCACGCGCACGTTGAACGAGATCGTTTCGGTGTTCGCGGCACTGGGCTACTCGGTGGGCGTGGGGCCGGAGGTTGAGACCGACTTTTACAACTTCGAGAGCATGAACTTTCCGCCCGGCCATCCGGCGCGCGATACCCAGGACACGCTGGTGGTCGCCAACCAGGAGCGCCGCCCGTTGCGCGATCGGCTGCTTCTGCGCACGCACACTTCTCCGGTGCAGATGCGGACGATGGAGCAGCAGCCGCCGCCGGTGCGCATCATCATTCCCGGCAAGGTGCACCGCAACGACGCGCAGGACGCCACGCATTCGCCGATTTTCCACCAGGTGGAGGGGCTGTGCGTAGACACCAACATCACGTTCAGCGACCTGAAAGGCACGCTGGATCACGCCATGAAGGCGTTCTTTGGCTCGTCGGTGAAGACGCGCTTCTTCCCATCGTTCTTCCCGTTCACCGAACCCAGTGCCGATGTGCAGATCAGTTGTATCTTCTGCGGCGGCAAGGGATGCCGCAAGTGCAAGCAATCAGGCTGGATTGAACTGCTGGGCTGCGGCATGGTGGATCCCGCGGTGTTTGCGTTCGCTGCGGAAAAACAACCTGCCTACGACCCCAAGAAGATCTCCGGTTTCGCATTCGGCATGGGGATTGAGCGGATCGCCATGATGAAGTACGGCATAAGTGAGATTGGGCAGTTGTATGCGGGCGACATGCGGTTTTTGAATCAGTTTGTTTAGCAAGTTGGCGCGCTTCGCGCGATGGCAAGTTGGCAGGTTCGCATGAGCAGAACGCGGCATTATCGCGATTTGATTGCCTGGCCGAAAGCTATGGAATTAGCACGCATGATTTATGCCCAAACCGAGGAGTTTCCGAAGTCACAAACGTTTGGGTTGCGGATGCAATTGCGTCGCTCGGCGGTCACTGTAGCGAGCCGTATTGCGGACGCTCACGGGCGTCTAAACGATACGGAGATGCGCAAAGGACTTGGGGCGTCGAGAGCAGCGATCAACGAGCTGCAGACTCAGACGGAACTGGCGGCGAGCATTCGGTTTTTCTCAGAGAGCGCTAGCGAAGAACTGCTGGATCTTGCTACGCGCGCAGCCAAGCTGATCAATGCACTGCCTGGCGTGCTTGAACCCGATTCAAGCGAAACTGCCAACTTGCCACACGAATAGCGCGTACTTGCGAAGAGAGAAATTCACCAATGAAGATACTTACAAAATGGCTGCGGAGCTATCTGCCTGAACTCTCAGTCTCCGACGTTCAACTTGCCGAGGACTTGACGCTACGCGGCATTGCTGTTGAGGGCATCTACGATCTCGGTGATGGCAATGGGGCACTGTACGAGATGGATATCACCACGAATCGTGTGGACGCCATGAACCATTACGGCATTGCGCGCGAGGCGGCGGCGATCTACGGCCTTGAACTCTTGGCGCTGGATACGGCGCTGCCTGCGCCGACGCCGTCCGCGAAGCAGTATCCGGTTCACATTGAAGCCAAAGACGCGTGCGGGCGTTTCACGGCGCGGGTTCTGCGCAATGTCGCGATTACGGAATCGCGGGACTGGTTTGCGGATGCGCCTGTCTCAACGTATTTCGGACTGCTGGAGCAGAAAAAGATTTCCAATGCGGTGGACGCCACGAATTTCGCATGGCTCGCCATGGGTCAGCCCACGCACGTGTTCGATCTGGACAAACTCGAGGGCGGGATCATCGTGCGGCGCGCGCGCAAGGGGGAGCGGTTGAAGACGCTGGATGGCTGCGACCGCATTCTGGATCCCGAGGATCTGGTCGTTGCCGATCATGGGAAGGCCGTGGGGCTCGCGGGCGTAATGGGCGGATGGGACACGATGATTACCGCCGAGACCAAGAACGTTCTGGTCGAGGCGGCGTGGTTTGAGCCGATGGCGGTGCGCCGGACAGCGCGGCGCCACGGACTGCACACCGATGCCAGCCATCGCTTCGAACGCGGCGCCGACTTCAACGCGGCGCCGCTGGCATCGGCGCTGGTCACCCGCATCCTCCTGGCCAGCGGTGGATCCATGGAGGGGGACCTGGTGGACGTGCGGGTGGCGGCCATGGAGGCGCGCACAGTGCATCGGCAGGCCGTCTGGCTGGCGCTGTCGGAAGTGCGCCGCATTCTGGGCGCCACGGTCGATTCGGAAGGCATCGACGCAGCGACGGTGGAGAACGTTTTGACCGGCCTGGGCTGCGAACTGGCCCACCAGCGGTCCAGCTCCGGTGCGCGCACGGCGGATGCGTGGATGGTGGCCCTTCCCAGTTGGCGCCTCGACTTGGAACGCGAGATCGACCTGGTCGAAGAGGTAGCCCGCGTGTACGGCTACAACCGGTTTGCGAATACGCTGCCGGCGTTCGGGGAGGGAGTGCATTTGCTGCCCAGGGCGGAAGCCGAATCCGCGGTGCGCGGCACATTGCTGGCCGCCGGATTCAACGAGGCCATCGGCAGCACATTCTGTTCGGCCGCTGACGCGGCGCTGACCGCGCCGCAGCCCGGCGTCGCCGTTCCGCTGGGGAATCCGCTCAGCGAAGAAGCGGGCATGCTCCGTCCGTCTCTTGTGCCCGGAATGCTGACCATGATTGCGGGCAATCTGAACCGCGACGTGAACGATGTGCGGCTCTTCGAACTCGGCACCGTGTTCAGCGGCACCACCGAGAAGGTGGAAGAACGGCCCTCACTGGCATTCGGCGCGGCCGGCGCGTTACCGGAGCAGAGTGCGCTGCATCCTCCGCGTGCGATCGACTTCTTCGATGTGAAGGGCACAGTCGAGCAGGTGGTTGCGCGTTTCCAATCGGGGTCGGCATACTTCGACCGATTCTCCTCCGAGTCGGGGCTCACGCCGCTGTGGCTGCATCCCTATCGCAGTGCGCGCGTAGTTGCCGACGGGTTGACGGTCGGCTGGTTCGGCCAGCTTCATCCGCGTGAAGCCGCGGCTCGCAAGATCAAGGACGTAGTATTCATCGGCGAAATCCATCTCGACCGGCTCTACAAGCTGCCGCTGCGCCGGCCGGCAGCCCGCGACATCTCACGTTTCCAGGCCGTCCGGCGCGATTTTTCCCTGGTTCTGGACCAGACCATCGGGTGGGACAGAATTGACCAGGCGATTGCGGCGCTGGACATTCCGGAACTCGTAGAGTGGCGCGCGCGCGAGGTATTTCGCGATGTAAAGCTGGGCGCGCGTGAGTACTCACTGCTTCTCGGGGTCACCTTCCAGGCGGCCGATCGCACGCTGCGCGAAGAAGAATTGCAGGATTTTCACGCCCGTGTAATCGACGCGGTTAGCAAAGCAGGTGCGCGGCTCAGGACGTAATATGGAGCATGGTCGACCGGCGGTATACTGGCTCGAATAGCGGAGGTTTGTGGATGTCGGAATTACCATGGGCGCCTGAGGTCGAGGAACAAAATCACAATGACCAGCAGGCCGAGAATCCCGGCGGCGAGCCGAGCACGGTGGCTCTGAGCCTGGACGATTTTTCTTCCCTGGAAGAGCGTATTCTGCGGGCTGTCAACCTGGTGAAGCGGGAGCGCCTGGCGCGCGCCGCCGCCGAGCAGCGCGCCAACGAGACCGAGGCCAAACTCCAGGAGCAGACAACAGCGGGCGATGAACTGCAGAAGGAAGTAAACGCACTCCGCACGGAACGCGATCACATCCGCCAGCGGGTTGAAAAGCTCCTTTCGCAACTGGACGCCCTGGAATTGTAAGGAGGGGTATGGATCAAAACCCCGCCAACTACACGACGGTCGATATCTACGATCAGACCTATCATCTTTCCGGAGACGATCCGGAACACATCCGCAACCTGGCTGCGCAGGTGGACGCGAAGATGCGCGCGGTGGCTGCGCAGGGGCGCACGGTGGACTCGTTGCGCGTGGCAGTGCTGGCGGCGCTAAACCTGGCGGACGAGTTGTCGCTGGCCAGCCAGAGCCCCTCCGGCTCCGCCGCGCGGGTAGGCCATGCGCGCGCGGCGAGCCTGCGCGGGCTGCTCGACGAAGTCCTGGAAGACGAGCGCAAGACCGGCTCTTAGGAGCTGCCCGGCCCTCAGGACCTGGTGTGCCTTGCGGTGGATTCCCACCCCGCCCAGTCAGAACGTGGCGAGGCACCCACTTTCGTCACGCTGAAGAAATCCTGCCGGGAGATAACCACCCGTGTGTACCGGCGGTCACATGGCCTCGCCCCACTCTGTCCTAAAATGGGCCACGATTTTCAATTTGAAATTTGATTCGCCATTTTGGCGGAGATACTTGGGGTCCGCTCCCCTGTCCTCTTGATGATGGCTGGAAGGGGCGGAGTCCGGACGACCAATGCGAGTGATCCGTGGGCCTGGTGCACGAAATCCGAAAGAGGCCAATGTCTTTGGCTTGCCGTCAAGGTTTGTGCCGGCTGACCCTGGTACTCGTCGGCACTTCGGCTGGCTCGCGGTCGCATTCCTGATTGCCGCGCCGTCAGGGCTGGTTGCACAGCAGATCCAGGGATCTTCCGGCCATGTTCCGCAGGGTCAAAAGGTTCCTCCGCGGGTTGCGCAGGCACAGAGATTCCTGGCGCAACGAAGCGGCTTCGCGCACCGTGCCGCGGTGCGCGCTGATGCCCGGTCAAGAGCGTTGGCTGCCAGCGCGCTGGTGCAGGGCGCGACCGCCACCTGGGAGCCGCTCGGGCCCCTGGGCGTCATTACACCTGAGTTTGGCGTGGTCACCGGCCGGGTGTCAGCCCTGGCGCTCGATCCGTCCGACAACACGGGCAATCGCCTTTTCGTGGGGACCACGGGCGGAGGGGTGTGGATGTCTCAGAACGCCGCCACCGGGAATCCCGCCAATGTGCAGTTCGTTGCCCTTACCGACAACCTGCCTGCCATAACGAATGTGGAGGATGCCTCCATAAGCATCGGCGCCATCTCGGTACAGCCTGGGGGCACCGGGGTGATTCTGGCGGGAACCGGGGATCCAAACGATGCACTGGATTCCTACTACGGCGCGGGCCTTCTCCGTTCCACTGACTGGGGGCAAACCTGGATCCTGATCCCGACCGCAAAAGGAACGACCTTCAATTTTCTGGGCGAAGGTTTCGCCGGATTCGCATGGAGCAGCGTCAATCCGCAGCTGGTTGTGGCCGCGGTTTCGCAAGCCTATGAAGGACTGGTTGTGGATGCGCAACGCAGCGGGCGAAGTTATGAGGGCCTGTATTACTCGATCGACAGCGGGGCCAACTGGTCCCTGGCGCAGATCACCGATCTCAATGGATTTGACGTACAAGGACCTAACGACGCGTTTACCTATCCTGACGGAAACGCCGCGACTTCGGTGGTCTGGAACCCGGTCCGCAAAGTATTTATTGCCGCGGTGCGGTTTCACGGGTATTACCAGTCCGCGGACGGGGCGCACTGGACGCGCCTGGCCTCCCAGCCGGGCACGGGATTGACAACGGCAATGTGTCCCACGCGATCCCAGTCGCCGGGCTCTCCCGCGTGTCCCATTTATCGCGGAACCCTGGCGGTGAATCCCCTGACGGGAGATACTTTCGCATGGTCTGTGGATCTCGATAACCAGGACCAGGGGATCTGGCAGGATACGTGCGGAATGAGCGGCGGCAACTGCACGAACCCGAACTATACCTTCGCGAAGCAGTGGAGTACCGCGCCCCTCGACACCGCGGATTTGTGGCTGGGCCCGGCCACCATTGAAAACGGCAGCTACAACCTGGCACTGGCCGCGGTTCCGTCCAATCAGGACACGATTCTGATGGCAGGGGCAAACGATCTGTGGAAGTGCAGCCTGGCCATGGGCTGTGCGTGGCGCAACACCACCAATTCCACATCGTGCAGGAGTGCGCAAGTCGGCGAGTATCAGCACGCCTTGGAATGGAGCCTAGTCAATCCCCTGGAACTGTTCGTGGGCAACGATAGCGGGCTTTGGCGTTCGTCAGACGGGATCGGCCAAGGCGGCCCGGTCTGCTCGGCGTCGGACGCCAGCCACTTCCAGAATCTGAACGGAGGGCTGGGATCGCTAGCCGAGGTGGAATCCATGTCGGCGGTGGGGGCGACACCTTACACCATGGTGCTGGGGCTGGGCGCCAACGGTTCGACCGGAGTCAAAAGCACGACCGGCCCGACCTCCGACTGGCCGCAGATTCTTACCGGGGAAGGCGGCCCGGTGGCGATCGATCCCGCCAATCCGAACAACTGGTATGTGAACAACGGCGCGGGAGTCTCGATTTATTTGTGTTCGCAGGCGGCGGCCTGCAACCCCGAAGATTTCGGCACGACGCCGGTAATTTCCAACGCCGAAGTGAACGGGGATGGGCTGACAATGTTCTGGCCGGCGCCGTTCCTGGTGGATCCGGCGGACACCTCACAACTTCTGATCGGCACGTGCCGGATCTGGCGTGGTCCGGCGAACGGCGCGGGATGGAGCGCGTCGAACGCCATCAGCCCGATGTTCGACGGAAACCGGACAAGTTCGTACTGCCACGGCAATGCGCTGGTGAGAACCCTGTCGGCGATGCCGCTCGCCGGCGGCGGCGAGATTGTGTATGCCGGGACTTACGGAGTCCTGGACGGGGGAGCGACGCTGCCGGGGCACGTTTTCAGCGCCACACTGGATGCGCACGGGATCTGGTCCACCTGGCAGGACCTGACACTGAATCCAGTGGTGAACGATCAGCGGTCGATGAATTCGTTCGGGATGGGCATCTCGAGCATTTCCATCGACGCGCACGACCTGGCGGGAAAAACGGTCTACGTAACCATTGAAGGAGTTCCCAATCCCCAGCAGGCCATCATCATGGTGTACCGTTCCACCGACGGCGGAGCGCACTGGTACAAAATTCAATCCGATCTCCCACTTTCCGCCGCGAATGCCCTGGTGATCGATCCCCAGGACGGAAACACCGCCTACATCGCAACGGATGGAGGGGTATACATCACCCGGAACGTGGCTTCCTGCGCGACGATTGCGTGCTGGTCGGCTTTCGGCGGGGGCCTCCCCGGCGCTCCTGTGGTGGCGCTCAGTGCGGCGCCTCCGACCACCTCGCCCAATGTCCTGGTGGCGGGCACATTCGGGCGCGGCGTCTGGCAGATCCCGCTGGCCACCGCGGGCGTGCAGGCCACCACCGCCAGCATCGTGCCCGGTTCGCTGGATTTCGGCAGCCAGGGGTTCGGCATTCCCAGCCCTCCGCAAACCGTGACGGTGACCAATACCGGCGGAGTAGCGCTGCAGCCCGGAAGCATCAGCATTAGCGGCGACTTCAGCGAAACCGATAACTGCGCCGGCGCCGCCTTGAATACGGGGCAGAGCTGCACATTTCAGGTTACGTTCACGCCTTCCAAGGCTGGTCTGCGCAGCGGGCAACTGTACATTGCGGCTAACATTCCGGCCGGGACGCTCAACGTGGCGCTCAGTGGCACGGGCCAAACGCCGGGCGCGATTACGCTGACGCCACTAAAAATCGACTTCGGCCTAGTGAAGGCCGGATCCACGTCCTTACCTCTGCCGGTTACCGCTGAAAACAGTGGGCAGACTGCCGTAGGTATTTCCAGCATTACGATCGCTGGCCCGTTTTTGCTGGCGATGAATTCGTGTGGCACCACCTCGTTCGGCAGCGGCAGCGACTGCCAACTGCATGTGGCGTTCGCGCCCAAAGTTGCGGGGCCGGCATCAGGGCTCCTGACCATCCTGGATGACGCCGGGACGCAAGTGGTGCAGCTTATCGGCACCGGGGCATCGCCGCCGACGGATACCTTGTCCAGCACAGCCTTGACATTCGTCCCCACGATCATCGGCCAGACTTCGGCGGCGCAAAGTGTGACCCTGACTAACAGCGGAGACCTGCCGCTCACCTCGATTGGGGCTACCATCGGCGGCCCGTTTCAATTGAAGAACGACTGTACTGCGCAGCTAGTCGCCCACTCGAGCTGTTCACTTGGCGTTTCTTTCACTCCCATCCAATCCGGGACGCAGACCGGCTCGCTGACGATCGCGGATGCCGTAAATCCGGGACAAACGGTGACGCTTAGCGGATCGGGCCTTATGCCTCCGGTATTTTCTGTGAGCCCGACGAGCCTGGTATTCCCCTCGCAGGCGGTGGGTGTTGCCAGTTCACCTGCAACCCTGAAGGTGACAAACAGCGGGGGCGCAGCTATGAGCAACGTGGGTTTCCAGATCACTGGGCCAGCCGCTGCCGATTTTTCCACGGGGGCGACGAACTGTGGCGCAAGTCTCGATGTCGGAGCCAGTTGCACGGTGCAGGTGATCTTCACACCGGGGTCGAATGGGGGAGCGTCGGCCACGCTTACCATCTCGTCATCGACAACCGGAACAAACCCCGTCACGGTTGCCCTGAGCGGGAGCGGGCAGTCCGGCCCGGGCCTCAACGTCAGCCCCACCCAGCTTTCCTTCTCTCCCCAGGGGCTGAATATAGCTAGCACCGCCCAGACCGTGACGGTTTCGAACACCGCTGCGATTGCGCTGACGGGGATGACGCTGGCTGTTTCCGGGCCGTTCAGCCTGGTACAGAACACCTGCGGAGCCCAGCTTGCAGCGGGGGCGAACTGTACGACGGGCGTGGTGTTCACGCCGCTTTCTCGCGGCGCGCTCAGCGGAGTGCTGACCGCGAGCACCGGCAATGCAAACACCCCGGCCACGGTATCCCTGAGCGGCATCGGGGGACTGACGGGGGCTGTCCAGATCACGCCGTCTCTGTTGAATTTTCCGATGACCGGCGTGGGATCGGCCAGCAGCGCT
Source organism: Occallatibacter sp. (assembly GCA_036502905.1). GTDB lineage: Bacteria > Acidobacteriota > Terriglobia > Terriglobales > Acidobacteriaceae > Telmatobacter. The sequence goes on from DASXXV010000145.1 coordinate 27,688, forward strand.
GTTACGGTCACGATTGCCAATTCGGGCGCCGGGATAGAACTCGACAACCTGCATCTCTCGGTTTCGTCCGGCTTCAGGCTGGGCAATACCACCTGCGGTCAGTTGCTGGCGGCGGGCGGCAGTTGCACCGCCGAGATCGCTTTTGCCCCGGTGACAGCCGGCGCACAAACCGGCACCGTGACGCTGACCAGCGATCAATTGGCGGCAGCAGCCAACGTGCCGCTTTCGGGGGTCGGCTTCGATTTCCAGGTTGCGACGTCGGGTGGGACGAGCCAGACGGTTTCCAGCGGCCAGACCGCGAGCTACCTGCTGAGCCTGGTGAACCCGAGCGGATCCACCGCCACGTTCTCCTTGCAATGCGGCTCGCTGCCGGCCTACGCGACGTGCGTCTTCAGTCCAACATCCTCAACTGTGGGCGCCAACGAAACTGGAAGCGTGAGCCTCCATATCAGCACCGGCCAGGCATCCTCTGCGCTGGGGCCAGCCGCCGTGGGCTGGTGGCAAATGTGCCCGCCCCTGCTGGCGATTGTGTCGCTGCCCATCTTGCGGCGAGGGCGCCGGCGCGTGTTGCTGTCCTTCGTGGCGCTCGCTTTTATCCTGGCAACCGGCCTAACCGCCTGTTCGTCCTCCGGAGGAGGCGGTGGTGGCAGTCCGCCTCCTCCGGCCACCCATACCACTCCTGTGGGGACCTACTCGATTCCTGTCCTGGTCTCATCTACCGGCGTACAGCACACCGTCACCCTCACTCTCGTGGTGGATTGAGATTTGTATGTTCATCCCGCCCTTACAGTGGCGGTTCGGCGGGGATCGCTTTTGGAAGACCGGCTATACTCAAAACCACCGGATATCCTCGGGTTTCGGCCCGGAAAGAGCAGGAGAATGACGCAGAAGGTATCGCGGGAAGACGTAGAGCGCGTCGCCGAACTGGCGCACCTGAAACTGGCCGAGGACGAAACCCCGCGCATGGTCCAGGACCTGAACGCCATACTCGACTACGTGGCGGAACTCAACGAACTGGACACCTCCGGCGTCGCCCCGCTCGCACAGGTGAGCGAGTTGGACGGCGCGGGCGGCGCCAGCTCGCTGCGTGAAGACGTCCTGCGGCCATGTCTGCCGAGAGCGGTTGTCATGGGAGAGGCGCCCGAGACGGATGGCGTGTTCTTCAAGGTGCCGAAAGTGATTGAGAGATAAGAACAAGGCGCCGAGGGGCCAGAATCCAGCAACTGAGAACGGGAAAATCGGAAACCGGGGGAGATCGATTGGCAGGCGAAACAAAGACCGTGGAGACGTTCGTGGAGAAGCCGCCTTCGCTGGCCAGGCTGCGCGCGGACATCGCGTCCGGGACAGTCAAGGCTGTGGACCTTGCCGAAGCCTACTACGAACGTATCGCGGCGCTGAATTTTCAACTGAATATCTATCTGAGCCTTACGAAGCAGCGCGGGCTTGCGCAAGCCGCCCGTGTGGATGCGATGGCGGCTAAGGGCGATCCGCTTCCGCCGCTGGCCGGCATTCCCGTCGGCATCAAAGATGTATTGGTGATGGAGGGGGCTTCTTCGACGGCCGGGTCCAAAATTCTGAAGGGGTATCGGCCGCCTTACGACGCGACGGCAGTGACGAAGCTGGATGTGGCCGGTGCAGTCCTGCTGGGCAAGCTGAACTGCGATGAGTTCGCCATGGGTTCCTCCACCGAGAACTCCGCGTACGGCCCGGTGCGCAACCCGGTCGATCCGGAAAGGGTGCCCGGCGGCTCCAGCGGCGGTTCGGCCGCGGCGGTGGCCGCGAATATGGCCGTGGGCACACTGGGGAGCGACACCGGCGGCTCCATCCGCCAGCCAGCCAGCTTCTGCGGAGTGGTCGGCGTGCTGCCCACGTGGGGACGGGTTTCCCGCTATGGCCTCATCGCGTTTGCTTCATCGCTCGATCGCGTTGGTCCATTCGCCGGAAATGTGCGCGACGCGGCGACTCTGCTCGGTGTGATCGCCGGCCATGACCCCAAAGACGCCACCAGCTCCCCTGCGCCCGTGCCCGACTACGCGGCGGAGAGCGACAGGCCCGCCGAAGGTTTGCGCATCGGGGTGCCGGGCGAGTACTTCGGCGAGGGACTCGATGCGGACGTTCGCGCCGCCATCGAGAAGGGGATCGACACCCTGAAAGCCGCCGGATGCACGGTCAAGCCGGTTTCGCTTCCGACCACGCGCTACGCCATCCCGACCTATTACCTGGTGGCTACCGCCGAGGCCAGCGCCAACCTCGCCCGGTTTGACGGTGTTCGCTACGGGTACCGTTCCAAGGCTTCGAACACCTTGGGAGAGATGTACAGCCATTCGCGCGACGAGGGATTTGGGGCCGAGGTGAAGCGGCGCATCCTGCTGGGTACCTATGCGCTATCTGCCGGCTACTACGACGCCTACTACCTGAAGGCGCAACAGGTACGGCGGCTTCTGGCGGAGGAGTTCCTGCGGGCATTCGTCGAAGTGGACGCCATCGTGACGCCTACGTCCCCGATGGCGCCGTTCAAGCTGGGCGAAAAGACAGGCGATCCGCTGGCCATGTACCTGGCCGACATCTACACCGTCACCGCCAGCCTGGCGGGCATTTGCGGAGTGACGGTGCCCTGCGGCATCACCACCGCGGGACTGCCGGTGGGCATGCAGGTGCTGGCGCGGCATTTGAACGAGAGCACGGCGTTTCGCGTGGCGCGAGCGGTAGAGGCTGGGCAGTTGTAGGGGCTTCCCACCTCAGGCGCAAACCAGAAGGGATGCGCCGGAGGGCACCCGCAAAAGGGGCAGGTTTCAGGGGTCGGGATAGGAGCAGCACCGTCATGTTCGCGGGACGGAATTTGGGTCTGGCTATATTTTTCACTGTTCTCCTGTTTTCTGGTGGGCTCCGGGCAGCCCCGCGCAAGCCTCATGCGGTGGTGCTGGGCGCGGCTAAACGAGTGCCTTATTCAAAAATGGGCGACCCGGCTGGCGCCGCTGCCGGGGAGGACGCCCTCAAGATCCGGCCGCTGGTGGTCGATGGCGCGGTGAAAGAATGGACTACCGGTGACGCGCACGACGTGACCGATCGCAGTTTCGTGGTACGGCGCGTTCTGCGGCTTAATGATTCGCTTCCCGGCGACAAGCTGGGCCACTGGGTATGGCAGCGAGGTCCCTGGCTGCTGGTGGACCGCGTCACCGGCCGCTTGACCCCTCTCAGACTGCCCGATTACGACCCCGGTGTCAGCCAGGTGAGCTGGTTCCGCGATTACGGCGCCTACTGCGGGGTTAGCGCTTCAGGCAAGAGCCTGTATGCGGTGGTAGCGCAATTGGCGGCGCGCAAACCGGTACTGGCGAAAAAGCTGGACGCGTTCGATCCCGGTCCCAAGAACCACCCCGATGCGGTGTGCGCCCAGCCCGAATGGCAGAGAGACCCGCTGCGAGTCACGTTTCATCCCACGGGCAAAGGGGATCTGAGCTTCGACATCGTGCCGGGGTCGGCGGTGCTGGTGGAAGATTCCGGCGACGATGCCGAGCCGGCGACCGCGGCGGATGCGAAGCCGAAGTAGCTAATCCCAATCAGCAAGGAACAGGTTGGCGCCGGGTTCCGGTTTAGTACTTGCCTTTCAAGCTGCCGATGTAGTCTCTCCACAGCCCGGCCAGCGCGGCCCACTGCGCATCTGTCGGAGATTCCTGGGTCGATTCGGTTTTCGACACGAAATACAGCGCGGGAATGCCGATGGAGGGCTGCGCCTGCATGTAGGTCCACCACTCCTTCAGGTTGGTCGAGGAGGCGTTGTCAGTGTCCAGCACGGGCCATCCGCTGATGTGGGCGATGCGCGCGCGCAGCCGCATCATGCCGGCCACGTTCCGGGTGCCGTACCAGATGTCGTTCAGGCGGGTGACGTCCGATGAATCACGGAAGAGGGCATTCACGGTTTGCGTTTCCACCAGGGCATCGGGCTTGGCTTTGTGGGTTTCGTCATAGAGGATCGACTGGAACCTGCGCACGAATTCGAGACCCGCAAGCGATCCGCTCAGCGGCAGGCCCGCAACGGTTGGCGCATCGACCCAGTCCTCCTTGAAGCCGTCCACGCCGATCTCTTCGACCAGGTGGCGGATGCGCGGCCGCAGCCAGGCCTCGTACTCCGGCTTGCCCACGTCCGCGCCCACGCATTTGCCTTCCAGCTTGATGCACAGCGATTCGGGCAGTCCATCCGCATGGGCCAGAGGGACCCAAAGCAGGACGTGTCGCCCTTTGGCGTGCTGGGCAGCGACAAAGCCTTTCATATCCGGCCATTTCCGGGTGTCGACTTCAAAAGTCCCATAGCCCTTCTGCCATTTGTCGTCAATCACAATGGTTCCGAACGGCAGTCCGCGCTGTTCCAGGGTTCCGATCCACCTCTGGTAATTTTCCTGGGTCGCAAGCTGGTTAGGCGGCTGCCCGGAGGGGACCGATTGCACCGTCTGCTCCGCCCAGCCGCAGAAGATCGGCAGGTGGTGCCAGTAGGCGTCGTGGGCAGTGGCCGGAGTGGAGTAGCCCCGTTGATCGAGCCACGCGGTATAAGCCGCCAGGGCATCCATCGGGTCATAGGCAAACGTGAACGCCAACACGGGCGAGGCGAATTCGCCGTCGATGGATTTGTACCCCAGGTAATCGACGTAAAACGAAGCCCCGGCATAGCGCGATCCGCTGTATTCGAAGGCGGGGAATAGGTATTCGCCGGGGTTGGCGCCGACGCCAAGGCCGGTCCAGGACTTTTCGAAATGGAAGGCGAGGAAGAGCGGCGGCGGGGCAAAGATGCCGGTGATCCGCTCGGGCCGGAAATCGGCATCCGAACCGGACTTGCCGCCCCCGCTGAATCCGGCAGTCTGTGGCATGGGGATGTTGAACTCAAACTGGTTGGCGTGGTTGGGATTGGGGGAGAAGTAGCGATCGGCGTAGACGGTCGCGTCCCAGGTATGTCCAGGGGCCGTGCCGTTATCCCAGCGGTTGGAGACTCCATTGGAAAGGAAGTAAAGCCGGCCGAGCTTTCCGTGCCCGGTCGCGAATTGCTGGAATTCAATGCGGTCGGGGAAAAGGCGCCATGTGAACCGGCGCGCGGCCCACAGGCTGCTTTGGGCAGTGGCGTCCAATTGGTACTGGTGGTCGCCAGTCTGCTTCAGGGAGTACTCGATGTCCGAGAGGTGCTCCTCCTGCCCATCCGAGGCCAATCCGGAGATTATGGGAACTACGAATACGGTTTCGCCATCCCGCTCGATCGCGAGGCGCGGCGGCTCTCCGGCGGTCAACTCGGCCGAATAGGATGGCATGCGAATCGAGGTGATGGGGCTGGTAGGCTGGGCTTCCCCGGGGGAACGCATAAACGGGAGGATCAGCATCGCGGGCAGCCAGCGAAGCGAAATATGCATATCCGAATCCTTGCCAGAAGATCAGCGCCATCCTATTGGCCCGGTGTGTGGTGTGTAAACATGGAGCAGTCAGGAAGTAAGGGCGTATCAGCTTGGCGCGGCAGGGCGGCAGGGCGGAATGGGCTAATTCGGGGGTGCGTCACTCCCCCATTTGTGGGGTGCGGAAGGCCCTCCGATGCGGCGTTCGCACCTTGACACGCAAGCGGCTCCGCGTATCTTATTTTCCTAGGCCTTCTTTTTGGGATTCGTCCGGTTTGAATGCTCTAAGAGCCGAAATCCAGCCGGATGGGGATTTCCAACCGAAGCCATGTCGAACAGGAAAGCAGACGGCAGTTGGGTCACCCGCGAGGGAGCGCCGGAGACTGATCGCAGCCCAGGCGCATTTATCCAGGCCCGGTTGACGGATCTGAAGGGGCGTCCCCGAGCGGACGAGGACCATTCCCGGAGACAAATTTTCTGAAGGCGCCTGGCGGAAGCCGGGTTTGCCTGTGCCTGACCCGCCCGCACCCGGTGCGGTCTGCAGGCAGCAAAGGACGAGTGTGGCATTTAGTTTGGCAATGTTAGCGGCGCCTGCCGGAGGCGGAAGCAGTCTTCCTATGCTTCTGCCCTTGTTGTTGATCCCTGTTCTCTACCTCGTGATGATCCGGCCGCAGCAGAAACGGCAAAAGCAGTGGCAATCGATGCTGTCGAGCATCAAGGCCGGGGATCGGGTGACTACCGCGGGCGGTATTCGCGGCACCATCATCTCCATCAAGGATGACGTGATCATCATCAAAGTGGCCCCCGACGGGGTCAAGATGGAAGTGGCCAAGACGGCCATCGCCTCGGTGACTACGCAGGAATCCGGCAGCGGCTCCTAGCTGGTTCTTACTCTTTTGGCGCTTCCGTACTCTTTAATTTTTGGAATGGCGAAGTGGGAACATGAAAAAGAATCTCAGAGGCAGAATTCTAGCCATCATTGTGGTGCTGTTGATCTCCATCTACGGCATCATCGGCGTGCCCTCCGGTTTATCCGGCAAGTCGCTGCGCGAGGCTATCCAGAGGCGTGTTCACCTTGGTCTTGATCTGAAGGGCGGGGCACACCTGATCCTGAAGGTGCAGGTCTCCGATGCGCTCAATGCCGAAACCGACAACCTGGTGGGCGTGATCCAGCAGGATCTGAAGAAGGCTCACCTGAGCTACAGCCAGGTGATCAAACCGGATCCTATCAACAAGCCGCAGCAGGTGCGGGTTGACGGTATTCCGCCGGCCAGCCAGTCCGCGGTGCGGTCTTTGCTGGATCAGAAGTATTCCAACGAGTATGACATCGCGGGGGGCTCCGACGGGAGCTTCGTGCTGACGATGAAGCCGAGCGTACTCAACTCCCTGGAGACCAAGACCGTCGCGCAGGCGATCGAGACCATTCGCGATCGTGTGGATGCCCTGGGCGTGAGCGAGCCGGTGATCCAGGAGTACGGGTTGGGCAAAGACCAGATCCTGGTCGAACTGCCGGGTATTGATGATCTCGATCGCGTGAAGAGCATCATCCAGGACACGGCGCGCCTCTCGATCCATCCCGTGGTGGGCGGTCCATTCCCGGATGAGCAGGCGGCGCTGCAAAGCGTAGGCGGAAACCTGCCTCCCGACGAGATGCTGATGCATGGCTCGGGCAACATGGCGACGGGTTCGGACGCGGACGCGGTCTACATCCTCAGCCGGACGTCCGTGGTTGCCGGCAATGATTTTCGTTCCGCGGATCCGAGCACGAACCAGAACACCGGACAGCGCATCGTTATTTTTACCCTGACCAACGAAGCGGGCGACAAGTTCTGGGATTACACCAGCGCCAACGTGGGCAAGAGCATGGCGGTGGTTCTTGGCAGCCGGGTCCGGGAAGTAGCCAGCATCAAGAGCGCCATCCGCGACCGCGGCGAAATCGAAGGCACGTTCAGCGAGGACGAGGTTTCGACGCTATCGAAGCTGTTGCGGACTGGAGCGCTGCCGGCTTCGCTGACGTATCTCGAGAACCGCACGGTGGGGGCGTCGCTCGGCGCCGACTCCATCAAGGAAGGCGTCACGGCCGCCATTGTAGGGGTGCTGGTGGTGATGGCCTTCATGCTGTTCTACTACCGCGGTTCGGGCATCAACGCCGACCTGGCCCTGATCCTGAACCTGCTTATCCTGCTTGGCTTTATGGGCTACTCGACGGCGACGCTGACGCTGCCGGGCATTGCGGGCGTGATCCTCACCATCGGTATGGGCGTGGATTCGAACGTGCTGATTTT
>DASXXV010000146.1:0-20558 GCA_036502905.1 Occallatibacter sp.
AGGACGGGTTTCAACTGGGCCTGGAGCAGGACCGGGTTGAAAAACAGAAAGAAGGGGCCGGAAGGATAGAGCACGTCGACAGTAGAGATGCAGCCGTTGGAGAAGTTTTCCTTGGGGAAGAGCATCGGGGTGCCGTCGAAATCGGCGGCAAAACCGTGGGCGGCGAGGGTCTGCCGGAAGGCGAGAACGGCCAGTTGCGTATAAGCCGGGCCGCCGGCTTTCTGGAGGTCCGCCGTCAACTCTTCATCGAAGCGTTTGCCACGCTCTTCCAGCGAAGGCAGGTCGGTCTCGGCCGCGTTCAGCATGTCCTGCACGGTTTGTCCGTTGCGCTGCCAGTAAGGGCGCAGCTTGCGGCCGAGATATTCGATGGCGTAGTCCTCGGTATAAGCCAGCAGGACGTGGCGGCTGACGGGCTCGCTGGAGACTTTTCCGAGAGGCAGCATGACCGCCAGGTGCGCAGCGCCATCCCGCGGCATTCGCGGCATGTCGAGATCGTCGGCGCCAGGCAGCGAGCCGCCGGTCACAAAGCTCTGGATGGCTTCCGCCGACTCGTTAAGCTGGGCCTTGGCGGAGTCGGGCACGGCGAGGCGGAAGTAGCCCCAGTCGATGCGCAGATCGTCGCCGGGGCGGTTGAGGACGCGCTGGTCCCGCGAGCCGGCGCTGAGAACGGTGAGATTGCCGGCGCGCGCGCGGCTCCAAGTGACAGCCTCGTCGGCGCTGTTAACGGCGATGACCGGGTCCGCGTCGATAAGGATAGAAACGTCGTGGCTGCCCTGGCCGCTGGCGGAGGCGGTGAGGTAGGTCACGGGGCGGGAGAGGATGTCGAGATCGCCGGGGAACGCCGGCGTGAAGAACGTAAGCGTGAGGTCCACCTGGTCCGCGCGGAAACGGTACACGGTATGGGTGGGCGTTACCGAGAGGGACACCTGCTCCATTGCGGGGACTTCGCGCGGGTCAGCGCCCATGAAGCGGTAAGGCTTGCCGTCGATGCGGGCCAGGCCGGCCAGGGGCTGACGGGCTCCCGTCCAATGGGTGGTGTCGCGGTCGGTGAGCTTGTCGGCGGCCGACCAGACGCTGAAGTAGGGGTCGTGCGCGATGAGCGGCACAGCGGGAGGGCGCTGCTGGCTCAAGGCCGGGAGAGAGCAGAGGAAAAGGGCCGATGCAATGCAGTTCTGAATACGGCGAAGGGGTACGTGCGGAGCAATGCGAATCATTCTCATGAACTCTTCCGTTTGGATGGCGTTTCAAACCAGCAACTTTATCATGCGGGTCCAGGCGGAGCCTGATCCGAATGGACCATGGCTGGCAATGGAACCGGAGAGGCGGCGCCAGCGTACGAATAAACAGGCACTCGGAAGGACGAATTAAGGGGCTGTACCGGTTAAAGTGACAGGGTTCCAGCCCGCGATTCGATGACACGGATAGGCCGTCGTGGCCTCCAGCTTAGCGGACAAAGAGTGTCCGCGCAGACGTCTCTGACGACAAACCGTCGTTGCGGAGCCGGGTCAAGGCGAGGCACTCAGGCCCCTTTCAGTTTTTAAGAGTGGAACAGTCATGCAGACCTTTGGCGATACTCTCTCGCAGGTATTTCGGGCGATCGCAGCCAACAAGTTGCGCAGCTTCCTGACCATGTTCGGGATCGCGTGGGGCGTGGGATCGCTGCTGGTGCTCGTCGGTCTGGGCGAAGGGTTTCGTTCCGGGCAGCGCCGCAACATGGCGAGCTTCGGGAACGACCTGGTCTTGATGTGGAACGGGACCATCCCTGCGGTCGCCAACCAGCACACGGGGATGCGTCCTTATCAATTGACGATGGGAGATGCCGAGGTGATCCGGCGGCTGCCGGAAGTGCGCGGGCTCACCGTGGAGTTGTCCCGCTCGGACCTCTACGAAGTGAGCCAATGGAGCAACACCTCGAGTCACGTGATGGGTGTGGACCCGTACTACACCCAGGTGCGTTTCATTCCCCTGGGGCAGGGCCGGTTCCTGACGGATGCGGACCTGGTGGAGCGGCGGCGGGTAGCGGTGCTGGGCTCCAAGGCGGCGCTGCTGCTGTTCAAGGGGCACCCCATGGTGGGCGAGACCATGACCATCAACGGGACCCAGTTCGCGGTGATCGGCGCGGTGGAAAAGATCTCGCGCGGGAATAATGACTACGACGACCAGAAGGTCTACATCCCGGTGACCACCATGCAGGAACTCTTCACGTTGAAGGGGAACAACATTGCGCGGGACGCGCTGACCTCGATTCAATATCAGCCGACCAACAAGGGTGACACCTCGGCGGCCCTGGCGGCCGTGCACCGGGTGATTGCCGAGCGCCACGGGTTCGATCCCTCCATGAAGGACGCATTCCAGGAATGGGACCTGGTAATGGAGATGAAGATGATGGGCGCCATCTTTACGGCGATGGACGTTTTCCTGGGCGGCGTGGGGATTGTGACATTGGGGCTGGGTGCGGTGGGCATCATCAACATCATGCTGGTGTCGGTCAGCGAGCGCACATCGGAAATCGGACTGCGCAAGGCGCTGGGAGCGACGCAAGGCAGCATTCTGTCGCAGTTTTTCTGGGAGGGGTTGCTGCTGACCGGGGTGAGCGGCGTGATCGGAATCCTGTTTTCGGCGGGACTGATGGGATTGCTGCAGACTGCGTTGACGGGTAAGATGCCGGGCTGGGATCCGCCGCGCCTTGTTCCCTGGTCGGCCGCCATGGCGCTGGGAGCGCTGGTGATCTGCGGAGTGGTGGCCGGACTGTACCCTGCCAGCAAGGCGGCGCAACTGGACCCGGTGGAGGCATTGCGGAGGGAGTGAAGACAGCTGCAAGCTCCTAGCTTGTAAATCAGCAACTCGAGATCAGAGGTTACGCGAAGCCAGAATTCCGCGAACGGTAAAACAGGCCCACACGCAAAAGGAGCTAGCGGCTAGAAGCTAGCAGCCAGGAGCTGGCAGATGCTTAAGGACATCTTCAAACAAGCCTGGGAGGCGATGCTCTACAACCGCCGCCGCACCACCATCACCATGATTGGAATGGCGTGGGGAATTGCGACGGTGGTGCTGCTCCTGGCTTATGGCGCCGGGTTCCAGAGCGCCATCGAGGCCATCTTCTCGCAATGGGGCACCAATATCATCGGCGTTTTTCCCGGACGCACCAGCGAGCAGGCCGGGGGAGAGAAGTCCGGGGCGAAGGTGCAGTTCACGATGGACGATGTCGATCGGCTGGTGGCCACGGTTCCCGGCATTTATCACATCTCGCCCGTGGTCTTCAAAGACGTGACCGTGCAGAACGATATGCACTCCTACACGTGGACGGTAAACGGAGTGCGCAGCGTGTTCCAGGACATCTGGAAACTGGATACAGATGCGGGCCGCTTCTTCAATGGGCAGGAGGAGCAACAGCGCGGGCACGTGTGCGTGATCGGCTCCGAAGCGAAGACCAAGCTGTTCTCCAACGGCTGGGCGGTGGGCGAGACGATCCGGCTGAACGGGGTTCTATTCACCATTGTCGGCGTGCTCCACCCCAAGATGCAGGAAGGCGGGGAGCAGAACGATCGCAACCGGCAGATTTATGTCCCCTATTCAACGGTGAGCGACCTCGCCGACACGAAATACCTGGGCGGAATCTGGTTCAACTACCAGGGCAATCATCAGCTCATCGAGCAGAACATGCGCGTGACGCTGGGCGGGGCGCATCATTTCCGGCCGTCCGATCACAACGCCATTTACGTGGCCAACCTGATGACGGAGCTCAGTCAGTTCAAGATTCTGTCGCTGGCTCTGCAGGTGCTACTGGCGATGGTAGGCACGCTGACCCTGGGCATTGCGGGCATCGGCCTGATGAACATCATGCTGGTATCGGTGCAGCAGCGCACGCGCGAGATCGGCGTAGAGAAGGCGCTGGGCGCGCACAAACGCCATATTCTCACTCAATTTCTTTCCGAAGCGCTGGTCATCACGGCGGTGGGCGGAATTGCGGGCATCGGGCTCGCGTACCTGGTTTCGATCGTGGTGGGACGCATTCCGTTCTATAGCGAGCTGGCTCTGCATGCAGAAGCCGCCGATATCCGGCTCATCATCTCTCCGACCTCGGTGGTGGTGGCCACCGGCATTCTCATCCTTACCGGACTGGTGAGTGGGATGATTCCCGCCATCCGCGCGGCGAACCTCGATCCCATCGAGTCGCTGCGGTATGAATGAGGTGGTACTGGCGGAATCAGCTCTGATTCCTCTGGCCGGAATGCAACAACAGTCGGAAATGTTCCCGCAGCTGCGCGACGGCCCGGTCGAACGGCTCGACGGAGCGGTACGAGCGTGACAGCATGACGCCTCCTTCCATAACCACCAGCACGTACGTTGCGAGGGCGTCGAGGTCGGTTTTTGTGGGAAGGGAAGGCTTCATCGCTTCGAGGCACTCGCGGACCGCCTCGATCCAGCCCTGGAAGTTGCGCGCGATAAGTTCATGGGCGGGAGCGTTTTCGGGGTCGATCTCGAGGGCCAGGCGGCCGAGCGGGCAGCCGTACTGGCAGCCAGTGGCGAGAATGCGTTCGCGGTAGCCGACGAGGATGGCGAAGACGCGTTCCAGCGGCTGTCGGACGTTTGCGAAAGCTGGATCTACGACCATGGGCCGGAGCAGGTGCAGATAGCCCTCGAGAACGGCGCGCAGCAGCCCCTCCTTACTGTCGAAGAAGTGGTAGAAGCTTCCGGAGTTCACGTCGGCGCGTGCGAGCAACTCGGACATGCTGGTTCCCGCGAAGCCGCGCTCCCAGAAGAGGAATCGGGCGGCTTCGATGAGGCGGTCGCGGGTGGAACTGGAGGACTTGGACATTTGGGCTCGAAAAAAGCACTTGACAGCGGAGATTGTAATTGCCAGTATCTATCTTACTTGAACGATCAACCAAATTCTATGCCCAAATTGATTCTCGCACCACTTGCCTTCCTCGCGCTTCTGACGCCAGGCTTCTCCGCAGCGCAGAATACCGCCGATTCAGGATCACCATCACCAGAGAAGCTGGTGATTGAATGCGAAGTCCCCGCGGCGGTTTCCGATGTCTGGCGGGCGTTCTCCACCAGCGAGGGACTGAGCACCTGGCTGACTCCGGAGGCGGTAGTGGACCTGCGTCCGGGCGGGGAGTGGACGGCGCGATTCCCCGGCGGCAGCACTGGCGGGGGAACGATTATCAGCTTTGTCCCGGAGAAGGAGATCGTCGTGGCGGCGCTTGCGCCGGACAAGTTTCCGCATGTTCGCGCCGAGCGGACGCGGGCGGTGTTTCAGTTTGAGCCGCGCGGAAAATCGACAGTGGTTCGCTTGACCCAGACGGGATGGAAGAGCGGCGACGAGTGGACGCGGGCATACGAATATCTGCTGGCTGGAAACGCGCAATTGATGGCGATGCTGCACCGGCGCTTCGTGGATGGCCCGACGGACTGGAAGAAGGTGTTTGGCGATTCCGCCACCAAAGGTAAGTAGAGAGGGAACAGGGAACAGTGCCCAGGTGCTCTCTTCCGGCGTCGCTCAGGGCTGACGAAAAAGTGCGCAAAACTCAGGTGAGTTAACAATCGCAGCCGGCAGATACCGCGATGAAGCTCGTTCCCTGTTCCCTGTTCCCTGTCTCTCTCACACTGGGGGCGGCGCGTCGATCACGGGCACACCGGGGGGCGGGGTGAAGCGGAAGACGGCGGCCGGGATGGGGGCATTGGGAACCTCACCGGTGAAGGTGAAGCTGGTGATCGCGCCGTCCACTTCTTCGATTTCGATGCCGGTGATGGCGCCATCCTTCGTCACCGTGAGCGTGATCCGGGGAATGCGCTTCTCCTGGCCCCTCGGTTCCCCGGTGAGCGTGAACCCACTGTTAGGCGCGGGCTTGAGGGTGAGGTTGGCCAGCTCTTTCTCTAGCTGCGTATGGCCGAGGAGGAAGCGGAGCGGGGAGCGGAGATCGTCGAGCTTTTTGGCCTCCATGCGTTGCACCTGCGCGTCGCCCTGGGAGTAGAACCAGGCGTTCTTTCCGTCGAGCAGGAACAGCTTTCCAGGGGGCGAGGAGTAGTCCCAGCGCATGCGTCCCGGCTTGAGTAACAGAAGAGTACCGCTCTCCTGGCGGCGCATGCCGAGGCCGACGTAGCTCTCGGTAAAGCCGGCTTTCAGGGAATGGAGCTGGTTGTAATGCTGATCGACCCGCTGGGCGAGGGTGTGGGCGTCTGCATTCTCTGCCGCGTGGGTGCGCTGCTGTGCGTCAAGACAGGCCGAGAAAAACGCGGCGGTGAGAAACAGGAGCCCGCCGCGCCGGATCAAACTTCCCAGGCTCATTGTCCCAGCGTCTGGGAGCAGTTGGTGCCGCCGGCCGGGTCGAATTTGATGATGCCGGACTGGTCGGAGCAGAAGGCGCGGTCGCCTGTCGAGCCTACGGTCTGGGGAATAGCCGTGACGCTATAACCGGTAATGCGATCCGTGCCGCCGGCATTGATCTTGGTGCAGTTGGTGATGTTGAAGATGTATCCGGACTTGAGGCCCGACGCCAGATCGGGCTGGATGAGCTGTGAGGAGGTGGCGCTCGGGGCACCCGATTTCGGGTCCCCGCCCAGCGCCGTCAGCGAGCACGCAAAGCCGTTCGTCGGGTAGGTCGACTCGTACATGTTCTCGGCGTTGAGGATGGTGTGAACCGACTGGATGGCGGAGAGATCGTTGGCTTTCTTTTTAAGGCTGCCGACGGTGGGAATGGCAATAAGCATGAGAATAGCGATGATCGCCATCACGATCAGCAATTCCATCAGGGTGAAGCCGTTGTCCCGGGCGGAGCAGTACTTGCGACCAATGCGAGTGTTACAGAGAGAAAGCTTGCTTTTCATGGGTTGAACAGCCCTCGTGGGAGCGGTCCGCGAAGCGAACGCGTCCGTGAAAATGCTACAACGGATAGACGTTGAAGGGAAATGGAATGCTCAAAGAGACAGGGAATGAGTGAAAGGAGTCAGTGAAGAAGTGAAGGAGTGAATGCATTCACTTGTTCACTGGCCGTTCAGCAGACGAGCCGCGTCCGGTTCAGCTTGATGCCGTCGAGGCGGCCGAGGAGGGTGACGGCAATGCGGGCGGGGTCGAAGAGGCGCTGGGCCATGGCCTGCACCTGGGCGGCTTCCACGGCGTCAATGCGGGCCGCGATCTCTTCGGCGGAGAAGAACTGGCCGAAGTAGATCTCCTGCCGGGCCAGGTTGGCCATGCGGGAATTGGAGCTTTCGAGACCCATCAGGATGTTGCCCTTGAGCTGATCCTTGGCACGGGTAAGTTCTTCGTCGGAGAGGATCTCTTCCTTCAATTTGCGGAACTCGATCAAGATCAGGTCAATGGTTTCGAGGGCCTTGTTGGCCGAGGTCCCGGCGTAGACGCAGAGGGTTCCGGTATCCCGATAGGGGCTCAGATCGGAGAACACCGAGTAGGCCATGCCGCGTTCTTCGCGAATGGTCTGGAAAAGGCGCGAGCTCATGCCGCCGCCCAGGACGGTGTTGAGAATCAGGGTGGCGAAACGGCTATCGTCGGTGATCGGCGGGGCAGGGACCCCGAGACAGATCTGCACCTGTTCCAGCGCTTTCTTATTTTTGAGCAGGATGCGCGCGCTGGAAGGCGGGGCGGGGAGCTCGTCCACGGGCCGGCCGCTGTGCAGGGGGGCGAATTTCTGCGTTACGGCCTCGACAAAGAGGTCGTGATCGAGATTTCCGGCTGCCGAGAAGACCATGTTTCCGGCGTGGAAGCGGCCGGAGTGGTAGTCGAGGAGTTGGGGCTGATCGAGCCGGGCGACGGTTGCGGTGGTGCCCAAGATGGGTTTGCCGAGCGGGTGGTCCTTCCAGAAGTTCTGGGTAAACAGCTCGTGGACAAGGACATCCGGGTTGTCTTCGTCGATCTTGATCTCTTCCAGGATCACGCCGCGCTCACGCTCGATATCGTTGGAGGCAAACACCGGGTTCAGAACCAAGTCGGCCAGCACGTCCAGGGCAATGGGCACATGATCGGCGAGGGACTTGACGTTGAAGCAGATGGTTTCCTTACCGGTGAAGGCATCCAGATTGCCGCCGATAGAGTCCATTTCGCGGGCGATTAGCTGCGCTGAGCGCGAGCGGGTGCCCTTGAAGACCATGTGTTCCACGAAATGAGAGATGCCGTTGTTTTCAGCCGCTTCGCCGCGCGAGCCGGACTTGATCCAGACGCCCATGGCCACGGAACGCAGATGATCCATGCGCTCGGTGAGGACAATAAGCCCATTGGGCAATACGGTACGGCGACGATTGCGTTCGGTTGTCATCTTCTCCTATTCGATTCGATTGAAGGCCTGGCGGACTCATTGCGCCGGAGACGGAAGCAAAAGCGGGTTCGGGCCTGCTCATCGTACCAGAATGCAAGGCCTGACGAGGGGGTGAGGGAGCCACTGTTGAACAGGCGTTAGCTTGGATGTTGGCCGGACCCGTCAGGGCTGCATCATACGCCAAAATGCACTATGCTGGCCCAAGCGATGGCCGGAAAAACGACCCAATTTGAGATATTAGACGGTCCGCGGGGTACCGAGGTCACGCCCAAACCGCTATTCGGGATGGACCGGGCGGCCCTCTCCAGGCTGATGGAGGAGCTGAAGGAGCCCTCATGGCGTGGTCGACAGTTGGCGGAAGCGATGTATTTGCAAAGGCTTACCAGCCTGGATGGGATTACGACGCTGCCCCAGGCACTGCGCCGGAGGCTGACGGAAGGGGGATGGGAAATAGGCCGGCCAGTTATTGTGCAGGTATTTCGTTCGTCCGATGGGACCGAGCGGTACCTGGTGGGCGGGCAGGCCAACCCCAGCGGGAGTCCGGACACGGTGGAAACCGTTTGGATGCCGGAAGGCGATGAGGGCGAAACAGGGGATGGTTCGGAGGATGCCATCGGGGGCGGGAGAGGCTGGCAGCGAGCCACGATATGCGTTTCCAGCCAGGTAGGTTGCGCGGTCAATTGCCAGTTCTGCCTGACGGCGAAACTGGGCCTGCAAAGGAACCTGCGCGCGGGTGAGATCGCCGGGCAGGTGGTGGCGGTACTCGACAGGCAGGGAGTGGAGATCGGCAAGGATCGCCTGAACCTGGTGTTTATGGGAATGGGTGAGCCGCTGCTGAACTACGACAATTTCATGGGCGCGGTGCGGCTGCTGGTGGAAGAGGTGGGCCTGAGCCCGCAGCGCATGACGGTTTCGACATCGGGGATTGTGCCGGGCATCGAGCGGTTTGCGCTGGAGCCGGAGGAGGTCCGCCCGAAGCTCGCCATCAGTCTGAACGCGCCCAATGATGCGGTGCGCAGCGAAGTGATGCCGGTGAACCGGAAGTGGCCGATCGAGGCGGTGGTGGACGCCGTGCGCAAGGTACGCCTGCGCTCGCGGGAAAGGATCACGTTTGAGTACGTGCTGCTGGGCGGGATCACCGACCGGCCGGAACATGCGCGCGAAGTGGCGCGGCTGGTGCGCCGGACGGGCCTGCCGACAAAGGTGAACCTGATTGCGTGGAATCCCGGGCCTGGTATCCCGTACGAAATGCCTCGCCCCGAAGCGGTGGATGCGTTCCGCGCGGTACTGGGCGCGGAGGGTGTGCCGGTCTACCTTCGCAAGCCGCGGGGCCGCGATATTTATGCCGCTTGCGGGCAGTTGAAGAGGACGGTCGAAGCCTGAGAAGGGCGGAAGGCGCCTAAAGCTTTAACGTTCATCGGAGGCAGGCTGCGGCGCCGCGGCGTAGTAGCCTTTGCGCGCGAAGACGGTGAGCTTACGGCCGTCCTTCTGAGCCGCGATGTCGATGGTTCGGTAGCGATCGTCGCGCTGGAAGGAAGCCGGCTTGTAAGAAACCAGGTAGCGTCCACGAATGACCTGCTGTACGTCCGCGAGGCTGTGGTCGAGGTGACGAACCGATCCGGGCGCGAACGGGGTGCCACCGGTGAGTTCCGAGAGGGTTTTCAAAGCGTGCTGGCCGAGCAGAGTTCCAGGATCGTCCTGTCGCTCATCCTGGCTGCTGACGGTGTAAATAGCGACTTCGCCGCGCTGGGCACGGGCGATGGCCTGTTTCAGAGTGGTGGCGCTGGAGTTGTCTTTGCCATCGCTGATGACCACCAGGATGCGCGCTACGGGCTGGACTTCCGGATGGGCGGCAAGCTTGTCGGCGGCAAACGCGACCGCGTCCCAAAGGGCGGTTCCACCCCCGGGCGCGAGCTGGTTCACGGCGCGGGAGGTTAAGGCCTGGTCGGGGGTGAAATCCTGGACAAGAAGGACGGAATTGTTCACTCCCACAACGAAGGCGAGATCGTCTTTGCCGGCGACCACGTCCTGCAGGAACCTGGCTGCGGCGGCCTGCTCGAAGGCAAAACGGCCAGTGATGGATTCGCTGGTGTCGATAACCAATCCAAGACGTAAAGGCAGCTGGGATTCGTTGCGGAATCCCAGGATGGCGCTCGGGGGCTGGCGGTCGTCGCGAATCACAACGTCAGAAGCGGCGAGGTCGGTTACCGATTTTCTGTGGTCTGTGGCGGCGAAGAATAGCGAGACCTCATCGACGGACATCCGGAATGTTGGGCGGGGAGAAGTGCCGCCGGGTTCCTTCGCGCCGGATGCCGAGGCGTGGTCGGAGAGCGATTCGACGCCGATGGTCGCGCCGCAATCGACGCAGGTAGGATCCGGGGCCGCCTCCGCATCTGCGATCTGGCTCTGTTGTTTCTCCTGCTGCCGGAGCAATTGACGTTGTCGCTCGGCTTGCTCGGGAGTCGGCCCCGCCGGAACCCTGGAGACAACTGTCACTCTCTGAACCGGATGGACCTTAGCCTCTTCCCGACGCGCCTGTTGCGTCTTGATCTCCTCCAGGAGGCGGCGAAACCGGTCGGCGGAGGCTGACTTTGGGTCTTCGTTCAACAAGGTCTCCATCTCGCGCCGGGCTTCGCTGAGATTGCCTTGGGCCTCCCAGGCTCCGGCGGCAAACAAATGCACAACCGAGGCGCCCTCGTGCTTCTTCTCGTGCACTCCGCGGGTGGTGGCAAGGAGCGCCGGGTAGTCTTGGTTTACGAATTCGCTATAAGCGAGTGCCAACTGCAGCTGTATGTCCAGGGGAGCGAGAGAGGAGGCCTTGCGCAGGGATTCTTCGGCGGCGGGATATTGCTTGAGTGCCAATTCGGCGCAGCCGAGATTCAGATAAGAGTTAGGCAGGTGGTCGTCGAGGGCCACGGCCTGGGCGAATTGTGCGTGGGCAAGATCGTTCTGGCCCTGGTCCAGGTAAGCGGTGCCCAGGGCATTATGGGCAGCGACAAACTGCGGATAAACGGCGATGGATTTTGCCAGGTGTTCGATTGCGATTTCGAGATCGCGCCGCATGAGCCGTTGGTAGCCCTGCTCGTATTCGCGCCGCGCTTTTCCGGGAGCTTTGAGATCGAGTTTGGAAACGGAACCGCTGGGGCTCTGCAGATCGGTGGTATGGGAGTCACGACTGCCAAGCAGAAACAGGTTGAAATCCATGCGGGAGTTCTGGACGGCATCCATGGGCGCAAAACGATCCCCGGGACCGGAGATGGTTATGTTCTGGGCAATCGCGGGGCAGGGAAGAACCACCATCGAGAGGAGTGCCCAACGGAGTCGCCGATTCAGCATGTACTCAGCCCCAAGGACACGATAGCGCAGATAAGAGTGGAACGGCCAGAGGTCGACAGGATCGGGCCTTCCCCGGTGCCGGGGGAAGAGGACGGCCGGGGCTTGCAGGTTGGTAGGGGAGCCGTGAACCGATGGTCTAGCGCGGCGATCGGAAGCCCGACAAACCTAGCCCCAGGAGGGCATTGGTGACGCGTTCGGCGTCGTGCCGGACCACGTTGTCCTCACTGGCGAAGTCGCCGGCGATGCAATGAATGCCCATGGCCTCGATGCGGTCGATATCGGCGAGGATGGGCGCGGCGTTTTCGGCGGCATAACGAGCCAGGGTGGCGTCGGAAAAAGGCGCGGTGTTGACCAGCGCGTAATCAAAGATGGGAGCGCCGGTGTGGTCATAGATGCGCTGGATGTGGTCCGCGGCGCTGAGGCCGAGGCTTTCATTGGCCTGGGTCATCAGGTTGCAGACGTAGACGCGAATTCCCGGCGCCTGTTCCAGGGCGACGGGCATTCCCTGGACGAGGAGGTTGGTGATGATCGAGGTGTAGAGCGAGCCCGGCCCGACGGTGATCAGATCCGCCCGTGCGATGGCTTCCAGGGTTTCCGGCAGGGGGCGCGCATCGCGCGGCTCGATGATCAGTTCCTCGATGCGCAGCTTGCTGGCGGTGATGTTGGTTTCGCCGCGGACCAGGGAGCCGTCGTCCATGCGCGCAATCAAGGTGGCGTTGGCCGTGGTGACGGGATAGATTTTGCCGCGCGTGGCCAGGACCTTCGAAGCCAGCTGGATGGCCAGACCGAAGTCCCCGGTGATCTCAGTGAGTGCAGTGACGAAGAGGTTACCGAAATTGTGGTCCTTGAGGCCTTCCCCGGCCCGGAAGCGGTGCGCAAAGAGCTTGGCCAGCAGGTCGCCTTCTTCGGCCAGGGCGACCATGCAATTGCGCAGGTCGCCGGGGGGAAGCATGTTGAAATCCTTGCGCAGGCGGCCGGACGAGCCCCCGTCGTCGGTGACGGTGACAACCGCGGCGAGGTCTCCGATCTGCGCGGGTTCCGAAGCGATCTGGCCGGGCGCGAGGACGTGCGAGGACAAACCACGCAACAACGTCGACAGACCTGTTCCGCCGCCGATGGCGACCACACGCATTTGCCGCGTCGTTGTGTCCACTTCAGATTCTTGCGCCAGGCTCATCTCTATTTATTTTACGAAACACCGCCCATGAGAAGCGTGTGCGCCAACACAGCAGTTCTAACTGGCTGCTGAAACGGGCGATAGCACGGAAAAACATCCCTCAGCGGTGAAATGGTCTCTGTTGGATCGCCGACAGCAGGCCGGGCATGAAACTTCTATCGATGCCGGCAGGCGGGAGGTCAGATTCCCGCGTACCAGGCATAACCGGCTTCGGGCGCGGAGGCACCCAGACCTTTTCCGAACTTCTTCATCGAATCCGTGGCCGTCAGGCGGACCACATATTTCACGCTCTTGTAGCCGAGCTGGCGGGGGACGCGGAGGCGAAGCGGTGCGCCGAACCCGACCGGCAGATCGCCGTCGTTCATGCCCCAGGTGAGATAGGTCTGGGGGTGGAGGGCATCGGCCATGTCGATGCTGTCCCACCAGTCCTTCTCCATGGAGAAATAGGCGATATAGCGGACGTCGGGATGAACACCTGCTTCCTTCAAGACTTCGTGGAGGGGCGTCCCGATCCACTCGGCGATGTAGGACCAGCCCTCCTCGCACGCGATCTCAGTGATCTGGTTGCGGTGAGGCATGCTGCGGAGATCGGAGATGGAAAGCGAAAGGGGATGCGCAACCATCCCATCGACGACCAGGCGCCAATCCCGAAACCCGCTTGCCTGATGGAGCTTGTATTCATCCGATGGGGGCGCGGTCTCGTTGCGGAAGGGGATTTTGGAGATCATGCTGCGGGGGAATTCGCGGGCCAGGGAATGAGAGGTGAGCAGGCGGTGGGCGGCGTAGGTCAGCGTCTCTCCGGGACCGTAGAGTCCGCCATGATCGGGCGGCACCAGTCCGTACATGCCGGCAAGGCGTGCGGCGACCGCCAGCCCGGACCCGCCCGCCGCCGCGGCCAGGCCGGTGATGATGAGTTTGCGGCGCGAGATCTGGCTCATGGGCGCTCCTCCGTTTCGCGAATCCGTCCTGTAATCATTCCCCGCATGCGGTTTCTAAAGCCGGTCAGCGCCACCATCGCGACGTGGACAAGCAGAAAAACGAACAGCGCCGCGGAGACGAAGAAGTGCAGCGTACGGGCGGATTGCCGGCCTCCCAGCAGGTTCACGGCCCAGGGAAATGCAGAATCGAATGCGGGTGAAAGCGCCAGCCCCGTCCAGATGACCAGCGGAAACAGAATAAAGACGATGGACAGGTATGCGGTCCGCTGCAGCACGTTATAGGAGCGAGTTTCGGCGGGATCCGGCGGCGCACGGCGGAGATACTGCGCCATTCTTGCCCGGTACGCTCTCCATCCCCGGTTGCCGGCCTGGGGCCACAGGTTCTTGCGGAAGTGGCCGGTCCAAAAGCCTGCGATCAGGTACGCCGCGCCAGTCAGGACCAGCAACCAGGCGGACTGGAAATGGAGATAGCGGCTCCAGCCATTCTGGTCCGGCATGACGTAACCATAGCCGGTAGGGACGGTGTCTCGCGAAGCCGCGATGGGTATGGTGAACAGGGGACGCATGTTCACGTTGCCGGTTTCGCCCCAGTAGAAGCGCGGATGCGAGATCACGATCTCGATGCCGGTCACCAGCAGAGCCAGGAAGGCGACAAACGTAAGCCAGTGCGTCACGCGCACCAGGGCAGTGTGCCGCGCCGTATTTATTCGGGGTGGGGAAGCGACCGTCGACACGCCCGGAGCATATCACGCAGCAAAGAATAATGCTTTGAATTTTGTTACCAGGCGGATGAAGAAATTCGATGCCGTCAGCCGGTGCTCTAAAATGGAGGGTTAACGATTTCAAGGCAGGATTCCCCGAACATGTCAGTCTCACCCAAATCCACTCTGGTCAAGTCAATGGAAGCGGCTGCCTCCAAGGCCGGCCTGGTTCTGCTTTCCACCGCCGAGGGCGCCGACTTCAACGGCCGCCCCACCTCCATTTTTCAGCTTGGGCTCGCCGGGGATAAGGGACGCGCGTTGCAGCTTCAGCTGAGCGAGGGCTTCGATTTCGACAAGCCCCAGCTGCTTCCCGCGATCGAAGCCCACCTGGGCGCCGAAGCGAAGCGTCTGCGTAATCCGCGGCCGGAATGCTACGTTACGCTGGCCGGGTTGCCGATTGCGTTAGGCAAGTTCCAGTGGCCCTTCCACCGTTCCACTTCGGGCGCCGACACGTACATCGTGCATGGCGAGATGTACCTGGCCGACGGGGGACCGCAACAACTCCACGCCAAGCTTGCGGCCTCGGTCACTGTCACCTTCGCCGAGATCGTGCCCGCCATGGAGCAGCCTTATGCGGAGTCGTTCGTCTACAACGCGATCCGCAAGACGGTTGACCTGGGCCAGCTTGAATTCCTGAAGTCCGGCAATCGCCAGCCCGTGCCGGTGACTACGCGCTTCTACAGCCGATGGCAGAAGCGGTTCGTCTTCACGGACACCGACGACCAGGAGCGCCTCAGATATCTGCTTTCGAAGGTCTACTGGCTTTCCGGCGTTCTGGGCGAAGGCAAGCCTGTATGGATCGCCGACCCGCGCGACGCGCAATACCTGAACACCGGCCAGGCCGAGCTTCTGCGCATGGCAGGGGCTGAAGCGGCCGAGGGTCTCATCGAGTTGGAAGGGGAATTCGCCGCTCCTACGGCCGCGCTGATGGCGCGGGCCGCGGAATTCCGGGCTCGTCTTGACGCTGCCCTGAATTTCACCAAGCCCCAATTCAACGAGGCCATGCGAGCCGGCCAGGCCAATATGTAGGGTTTTGGCGAAACGAATTCAGGCGGGTCGGTACCGGGCGTTCCTGACCTTTCCTCCGCAGGCTAGAGCGGATTGCCGCAGCCCGAACAGAATTTCGCACCGGAAACGTTAGTGCGCTGGCAGCGGCTGCAGGTGATCTGCGGACCGGCAAGTGGCATGAATCCGGCGGTGGTGGCTGTGGGCGCTCCCGGTGCTGCGGGGGCTCCTGCCGGTGCGGCCGTCGGCACGTTCACCGTCACATTTACGGGCCATCCCCAGCCTTGCGGCACGTTCATTCCCAGTGCGGCGGCAATGCCGGCCGCCTGGATGGCGTTGAACTCGCGCACCCGGCCGGGCATGAAGAAGCATTCAATGAAGCCGAGAATAGAGGGAATCCCGGTCCAGAAGAAGCAGCAATAAAGAATACCGAGCCCGGTCCGGCGCAGGTAAAAGTGATGCACGCCAAACGTGCCCGCGAAGAGCGCCAGCAGGATGCCCACCACCTCATCGCGCCGCACCGCCTCGTATTGCTCATAGAACATTGCCTGGATATTGGGAAGAGGAACGCCGCTCATGGCTGAATCTCCAGTGGTTTCTAGTCTCTGATACGCGGCCGCCGGTTCCTGGGTTCCCTCAGACACGGAGAGCAGGGAGCACTGGCCACCGATCGCTGACGACTGTTCCAATTAGCATCTCATCTCAGGATGAACGCGATCTCCGCCGCCGCGGGTCTGGCCACGGATCCGGACGAGTGGGCTGGGGCCTTGTCCTCTGGCTTTTTCTGAGTCGTACAATGAGGACACTGCTCAATCATGCGGACCAAGTTGGCATGCGGATCAAGTTGGGATGAGACCAGGCTCCATAAGGCGAAAAGATCATGCGGCAAGGCGGAGGCATTTTTGCCGCTCCCTGGCAGCGTTGGTTTTCTCGGCCATTGTCTGCGGGTCGTGCCTGTTCCCGCAGCAGCCTGCGGCCATCGCGATCGAGGGCAAAGTCTCAAATGCAAGCGGTGCTCCTATCGCGAACGCGCCTGTACGCCTGGAACACGCCGGCAGCCCGCCCGCGAACTCCGCGACAACGGCCGACGGCAGGTTCATGTTTCGCGACCTTGCGCCCGGCGATTACACGGTGATCGCAGAGAACGCCGGACGACGCAGCGCGCCGGTGACCATTCATGCAGTTCAACCCGAAACTCACGTTGACCTGGTCATCGGCGCCCCCGCTGTGCCGGCCATGGAGTTCGCCGACAACCCGAATTTCACCGTCGCCGCCGTGACCGACTGGACCGCCGCCGGAGGTCATGGCTCGGATGCCGTGCTGCGCACCAGCGAAGCCTTGAATCGGGACGCTCTGAACCTCAAACCGGCCGCACCTCCTCCGCTGGATGCGACAACGGATTGGAAACAGTCGGAAAGCGTGCTGCGCGCGGCCTTGGCCGCCGCTCCCCATGCGTTCGAGCCCAACCACAAACTCGGTGAGTTGTACCTTCGCGAGGAGAGATTCGACCAGGCGGTGGGACCGCTTGAATCCGCCTACAAGGCCGATCCGGGTAATTTCGAGAATGAATACGATCTTGCCCTTGCGTTGAAAGGCAACGTCCAGATTCCAGAAGCGCGCGAGCACGTCCAAAAACTGATCGCCATCAGGGATAGTGGCGATGTTCATCGCCTGGCCGGCGAAATTCACGAAAAGGGCGGCGATTCCCTGGCCGCGGTTCACGAGTTTGAACTCGCCGTGCGCGATGATCCATCCGAGCAGAATTACTTTGAATGGGGCTCCGAGCTGCTCCTGCATCGCGCCGTGTGGCAGGCCAGGGATGTCTTTACGGCCGGAGTGAAGGCGTATCCAAAATCGGAGCGCATGCTTACGGCGCTGGGTGCGGCGCTGTTTGCGGGCGCGTTGTACGACCAGGCTGCGCAGAGGCTGTGCGAGGCGTCCGATTTGAATCCCGCCGATCCCGAGCCGTATACCTTCATGGGCAAGGTGGAGATTTCGGCGCCGAACCCGCTGCCGTGTGTGGAGCAGAAACTGGAGCGGTACGCCGCCCAGCGGCCCGCGGACCCGCTGGCGAATTATTTCTATGCCATGGCGCTCTGGAAGCAGAACGGACCCAGGCCGGATCCGCCCACGTTCGCGCGTGTGCACGAGTTGCTGAGCAAGGCTGTGACGCTCGACCCGCAGTGCAGCGATGCCTATCTCCAACTGGGCGTGCTCGAAGCGACGCGCCGCGATTATCAAAAAGCCATCGGCTTCTATGCGAAGGCCATCGACGCCAATCCGCAGTCGAGCGAAGCGCATTACCGGCTCGGCATCGCGTACGACCGGATGGGGGAGAAGGAAAAGGCCGCACAGCAACTCGCGTTGCATGAAGAACTCAAAAAGCAGCAGGCTGCCGCAATTGAAGAGCAGCGCCGTGAAGTGAAGCAATTCCTGGTGGTCGTGGAAGGCAAGAAACTCGACGCGAACCCGTAACCTTCGCCTGCCGTGAAACATTGAAATCTGTTATGGCGAATCGATGGTCGCGGTCTCCCACCCTTGCGACAGAAAAAAGTCGCAAGGATTGGGCACGGAATTTCGTCTCTGTTGAGACGTGAATTACCCGGCCGAGAATGGCTTCGATGCGAGATTCACGCCGGTTTTGGCTTAGCGGTCGCCACGATTCCCGCACTTTCCTTGATGGTAAGGATCTGGTTGACCTTCACTTGCGTGAAGCGCTCTACCTTCTGGGTGGTGGGCCATTTCACCTCGATGGCATCAATGGTTTCCGCGGTGCCCACTCCGAAGTGCAGGCGCAGATCGCTTTGCGACATCACGCTGGTTCCGCTGTGCACCTCGTCCATTTGAATGTGCTTGCTCGTGATCACGCGGGCACGCGCACCAATCGCCGTGCGATTGCATTTGGTTCCCACCAGCTTGAGCTTGATCCAGTTCTGCTTATTCCCGCCCACGTTGTGGAGCAGCGAGGGCGGTTCGTTCATGTTCAGGATCAGCATGTCCATGCCGCCGTCGTTATCGTAGTCGCCGAATGCCGCGCCGCGGCTGGAATACCGTGCGGTGATGCCGGGCCCCATCTCCGCGGAGACATCCCGGAATCGCCCGTTGCCCAGGTTTTTGTATACGAGGCGCGGATTCTTGAATGTCTCGCCGAAGTTGTACTTATCGATTTCGGGATAGACGTGGCCATTGACTTGCACGATGTCGGTCCAGCCATCGTTGTCGTAGTCGATGAAACCGCAGCCCCAGGCAACGTAGGTGTTGTTGATGCCTACACCGGAATTGAACGAAAGGTCGCTGAAGGTCCCGTCACCGTTGTTGTGATAGAGATTGCTGGTGTCGTCGGCGAAGTTAGTTTTGAAGATATCGAACCATCCGTCGCCGTCGTAGTCGGCCACGCCCAGCCCCATGCCGGCCTGCTCATGCCCGTCATCGTTGTACGCACAACCCGCCATCACGGCGATATCGGTGAATGTGCCGTCGTGATTGTTCTTGAAGAAGATGCTCGGCATGGAGTCGACCGCGACGTAGATATCGGGCCAGCCGTCGTTGTCGAAGTCATAGGAGACCGAAGTGATGGAGTAACGCGGACCAGGCTTCAGAATGCCGGCTTTCTCTGAAACATCGTCGAACGTGCCGTCGCCGTTGTTGTGATAGAGGATGTTGGTGTCGCCGGGCAGCCCGCGGGGGCCGCACATCGTGGGCACGCCTTTCCACTGGCAGAAACTTGCGTCGTCAACCGAAGGAGGCTTATCCGGGTCGAGCTTGACGAAGTTACACACGAATAAGTCCAGATAGCCGTCGCGATCATAATCGAGGAAGCTGCAGCCGGTTCCCCAGCGCCCATGGGCCTGCGCCAGCCCGGCCTTGGCAGTTACATCGGTGAATGTGCCGTTCCCGTTGTTATGGAAAAGGATGTTATGTCCCCAGAAAGCGCAGAATAGGTCATCCCATCCGTCGTTATCGTAGTCGCCGACGCACACCCCGGTCTGCCAGCCGCTGCGGCCCAGCCCGGACTTCTCCGTTACGTCGGTAAATGTTCCGTCGCGATTATTTTTATAGAGGTGGGTGGTGGGCGCCTTGCCGGCTGGCCATTTCGTGTCCAGACGGCTGCCGTTGGTGAGGTAGATGTCCAGCCAGCCGTCGTTGTCATAGTCAAAGAACGCGATCCCGCTTCCCTTGGTCTCGATAATGATGCGCTTTTTATCGACGCCGCCCCAGACATTGGGAATCGTAAGGCCGGCTTTCTCCGCCACGTCGATGAACTGCACCGGGGATGCGGGCGGGGCGGACACGGCCGCTTTTGCCTGGAAACGATCGCCCAGCTTCCACAGCGGCATGGTCAGGGTATCGAGCAGATTGCCGCCCATCATGAACAACGAAGATCCGAGGAAGCGCCGCCGAGGAATGATCATAGTTTCTTCGATTATAGAAAGCCGTGCAGCAGGGAACGCGTCACCGGCCGCGGACCTTTGGAAATGGATGAGGCACGATCCCTGTGCCTTCTTTCACCGCGATGATGGAATCGACGGGAACGTTTGTTAACTTGTCCAAGACTCCGCTGGGCCACGTGATCACGAGAGAATCGATCCTGGACCGCTTGCCCAGTCCGAAATGAATGCGCGGGTCGCTGGCCGACATATAACTCGTGCCGCCCTTCGCCTGGTCAACCTGGACCACGCCTTCCGATGTCAATTTGAGCGCGGCGCCAATGCCGTCGCGATTCGACTTTGTCCCGATCAGCAGAACCTCGAGCCAGTGATTCCCGTTCAGGGTATCGTTACGAAGAATCTCCGGCGAATCGCCGCGGCAGTTGACGGCCAAACCCACGCGGCCATCGTTGAAAAAGTCGGCGGTTGCCAGGCCGCGCCCCACCACCGGTTTGTTGAAATCGGCACCGAGCGTCTCCGACACCTTGTCGAATTTTCCATGTCCCTGGTTGCGAAACATCAGCATCGGTTCTTTATACGTGACCAGGCTGTGATAGAGCGGAATATTGTCGACCATGGCCCCGTTGGCCTGGACGATGTCGGGCCACCCATCGTTGTCGTAGTCGATGAACTTGGCG
>DASXXV010000147.1:0-5054 GCA_036502905.1 Occallatibacter sp.
GCCGTTGGGGTCGAGCACACGGGCCCCCATGGATTCCGAGTACTTGTAGCCCAGCTTGAAGATGTGCCCCACCTCGACGGCCTTGCCGACGACCAACTTGCCCCCACAATTATCGACGGGACAGGGCTCGCCTTCGTTCACCGAGCGAATATCGGCGCTGAGCGTCCAGGTGAAATCGCGTCCCGGGACCACGTTGCGCAGGTGGTAATCCAGCTTGTTGGCGCCGCAGACCATGTTTTTGCGGCCTTCAAGGGATTTGTCGACCACGACCGTCAGCCCATCGCCCAGCGTTGTCTGGTTGGGGGAGAGCCCTACCGGGCCAAGGTAGCCGGCCGGACCGTTGAAGAACTCCTCGAGCTCGGCGGTTTGCATGGTGCGAAGCTCGGCCGCTCCGATTGCCCCGAGCAGCTTGGTCTCGTTTACCTGATGGTCGCCGCGCAGGAAGGTCGCCACTCCGTGCCACTGGTCGGCGTTCGCGCCCGGGGAGGAAGACCCGTCCCCGCGAGCCCCGGGTTTGCCGCCGGTCGCGCGCTTGAGCGCCATGTATGCCACGCACTTGATGTCAGAGGCTGGGGAGATCTTGAAGAACGCCGCCACGTCGGCGATGGCCGCGCAGCCGGGGGTGTGGACCAGTTCCGGCGTCCCGTCGCTAGTCGACTCCATCTCTTGAACCGGGTCGAGAGTGGAGGTTGCCTTCTCCACGTTGGCCGCGTACCCGCATTTCGGGCAACTGGCGATCAGGTCCTCGCCGGCCTCGGTATACACCATGAATTCCTGCGACTGGGATCCGCCCATCGCGCCGGAGTCTGCCTCAACGGAGACAAACTTCAGGCCGCAGCGGGTGAAGATGCGGCGGTACACGTCGTCGTGCTTGTTGAAGCTTTCGTCCAGGCCCTCGGGTAGGAGGTCGAACGAATAGCTGTCTTTCATGATGAACTGGCGGACGCGCAGCAGGCCGGCCTTGGGCCGGGGCTCGTCGCGGAACTTGGTCTGGATCTGGTACCAGATCTGGGGCAATTGCTTGTAGCTGCGCAGTTCGCTCCGCGCAATGGTGGTCATGATCTCTTCATGGGTCATGCCGAGGCACAGTTCCGCGCCCTTGCGGTCCTTCAGGCGGAACATGTTGTCGCCCATGCCGGACCAGCGGCCGCTTTCCACCCAGGGCTCTTTGGGGAGGATTCCGGGCAGCAGGAATTCCTGCCCGATCTGGTCCATCTCCTCGCGGACGATGGCGATGATCTTGTTGAGGGATCGCTGGCCGAGAAACAGGTAGTTATAGATGCCGGCTCCGAGCTGGCGAATGTAACCGGAGCGGATCAGGAACTTGTGGCTGGCCACTTCGGCGTCTGCCGGGGCCTCGCGAAGGGTGGGAATGAAGAGCTTGGACCAACGATGCATAGAGATGGCTTGGCGTGCTTTCTCGTCCGCAATCCGGACGCACAACGATGAAGAGTCAAGTCCCATCTTAAATGTTCGCGCGCTCGAGGCATTCGCCGGCTCCGGGATTCTGACCCGCCCGAGCATTTGCCACACCTGATAGGAACTCGCCGTCACTTCGCTCTCCGTTGCAGGGCGCCCAAGGGGTTTGGGATCCAAGGCAACTTGCCGACTGACCCTCAAGCGCCCCGCAACCTGGAGATTGCAACCGCCATGCCAAGGTGGTTAACCATGAAAACAATGGGGTTGTTGGTCGATTGGCCTGTCCGCCCGTGTCATGCGGGACACAGAGATGTGGAAGATGGGACACGTGGCGGCCTCGTGACGACACTGCCCTTCCAGGTTTGCAAGGTCCGTGTTCAAGGCACCCCGCCTTTTTCGCGAGCCGCTGAGGGCGGGTGGGGACGGAGGCAAGCATTGCGGAAGAGACGCAACGAAATGAGCAGCGAACCGAAACTCATGAAGAAGTCGATACTCCATCCGTCCTCAAAATGTTTTTGAAACGGGATGGATGCACAGGCGACGGCAAGCAGCAGAAACATAAGACAGAAAATAACCAGGCCTGCGCGTTGAATGGGTTTGGCATTGCGGTCGCCCTTCCAGAGGAATGCGTCCACACTCCTTCCGCCCTGTCGCGCATCTTCCCAAAGGATGTTCTCCTGTCTCGCTTCAACATCGGCACGCAGTTCTTCGAGATTCCGGGGTTCTTCCATGCCGCGCCTCTCGCTCAGCGTTAAATCAACTCCACTCCCCACAGATCGTGCAGGTGCACCACGCCTTCGACTCTCTGCTCGCTGTCCACCACGACCAGCGAAGTGATCTTGCGCTCCTCGAGCAGCGCAAGGGCCCGAGCGGCGAGTTCGCCGGCGGCAATGGTCTTCGGATCCGGATTCATCGCCTCGCCCGCAGAGCGCGTGAGCGCCGCTCCGCCTTCGTGCTCCAGCAATCGCCGCAGGTCGCCGTCCGAAATCACGCCGCGGAGATGGCCGTCTTCCTGCACCGTCGTCATGCCGAGCTTCTTGGACGACATCTCGTAGATCACGTCGCTCATGGGCGTGGTGAGCGCCACGGCGGGAATATCTTGACCGCTGTGCATCAGGTCGCGCACCTTGGCGAGCTGCTTGCCCAGTTTGCCGCCGGGGTGCAGTTCGGCGAAGTCTTCGGCGCGAAAACCCTTGCGCAGGCTCACGGCCACGGCGAGCGCGTCGCCCAGGGCCAGCATGGCGGTGGTCGATGCGGTAGGGGCCAGGTTCAGCACGCAGGCTTCGCGCTCCACGCTGCAGTCGAGAGACACATCGCTGGCCTGGGCCAGGGTAGACGACAGGTTGCAGCAGAAGCTGATGAGCGCATCGCCTTTGCGCTTGAGCGTGGCCAGCAGGCGCAGGATTTCTTCGGTTTCGCCGGAGGCCGAAAGAGCTATCACCACGTCTCCG
This sequence comes from Occallatibacter sp., assembly GCA_036502905.1. Lineage (GTDB taxonomy): Bacteria > Acidobacteriota > Terriglobia > Terriglobales > Acidobacteriaceae > Telmatobacter. Next base: position 2,871 of record DASXXV010000147.1, read on the forward strand.
GGCATCAGCACCCCGAGGTCGCCGTGGACCGCCTCGGCGGGGTGCAGAAACAATGCCGCGGAACCGGTGGAACTGAGCGTGGCCGCGATCTTCTGCGCTACGATGCCGCTCTTGCCCATGCCGGTCACTACCACCCGGCCATTCCCCTCGCCACAGCGCACGATGATCTCGACTGCCCGGATAAAGTCGGCCTCCATGGTGCTCTCGAGGCGCCGGGCGAGAGACTCCAGCGCGGCCGCCTCGGTGCGCACCAGCGCCGCCGGTTGGAGGCAGTCCGCAGGCTGCAGGCCGCCAGCCGGCTGGCGCCTGCCCGCGGCAGAATGGCCTTCTTCCTGTGGCGGGGTCATCGGTATCTGATGGTAACAGGGGAGCGGGACGGGGGTTACAGGAGTTGTGACGGTGAAGGATCTCCGGTTGGGAGGGACGGAGATGGGCTGTTAACTGCACCTTCGCGACGCGTTTTGTCCCAGGTGAAAGTGCCTGAGACCTTCCGTGCCGCATCCTCGCCATTTTTTTCTGTGGCGCGGGTGGGAAACCACGACTCCTCACCCCGGCATGTCATCATCGATACGTCGTCCCGATGACTTCCAGGCCTGAAATCGACACCTTCTCCGCCGACGTCCTGGCCATCGCCGCCCACCGCGATGACGTGGAGCAGACCTGCGGTGGAACCTTGCTGCGCATGGCCGCACGCGGGCTCCGCACCGCCATCCTCGACCTGACCCGCGGCGAAGCCGGCACCCGCGGCACCGCGGAAGACCGCGCCCGCGAAGCCGGCGAAGCCGCGCACATTCTCGGGGTGGGCTGGCGCCAGGCCCTCGACATGCCCGACGGCGGCATCGAGAACAGCAGCGAAAATCGCCTGAAGATCGTCCGCGTCCTGCGCCGCCTGCGCCCCCGCGTCGTTATCCTTCCCTACTGGCAGGCGCGCCATCCCGACCACGCCATCGTCGCTCCGCTCGGCTACGAGGCCTGCTTCCTCTCCGGACTCGCTAAGATCGAAACCGACGCCCCCCCTCATCGCCCCTTCAAGATCGTCTACGCCAGCCTCTACGCCGACGTCCGCCCCAGCTTCATCATCGACATCACGCCCTTCATCGAGCAGCGCCACGCCTCCCTCATGGCCTACCGCTCGCAATACGCCAACCAGGCCGCCGGCAGCGCATTGTTCGTCCCCGAAGAAGAGATCCGCGAACGCACCTTCGCCGAAGCTCGCCACTACGGTCTCCTCGCCGGCGTGAAATACGGCGAGCCCTTCGTGCAAAAGGAAGTCGGCCTGATCGACGACCTCACGCTGCTGCCCGTGCAGTCGCTTTGACGCGCCACTCCGGACAGTTACAGATTGCCGTCCTCAGCGGAGCGGGGTAGATGCTGTTGCTTTGCACTCCCCTGTAATCGCGCGTTTCAACCGGCCAACGAGTCCGTCGTCATCGTTGTGGGCGACAATGTTGACGTGGGTAAATGTGGCTGCGTTGAGGCTCGCTGGCGTCAATACAATGCCGATGAGCGCCAGACCACGGTCACTAACGCGGTTACGCGCTTGGCATTATGTTGAACAAGATGGCGGAGCCGATGCAGGCCGGTCTGCCCGGTCCCAAGGGTGATTGCTTCAAGTGTGTGGGGGTTCATGACCGTCCTCGCGCTTTCAAAAGATTGGTAGCGAGAGGCTGCGTCGCGGTCTCGCTCTCATCTCCTAAAGCGATCTCAGAACCAGAATCCCCTCATGGCCCTAAAAAGTTCTGTGCTGATTGAGCGCATCCGCAGCAAGGCGGCTCGTTCCCCACAAGAACGGGCCGCCTCTTTGCATTCCGGACTTTCCTTGCGCCGGAAATCGGAAACAGTGATCAGTGTCGTTACAGCGTCCTCTTGAACAACGGCGTGGCAATCAGCAGCGTTCCGATCCCGAAAGCAAACAGAAAAAGCAGATCCCCCTTGATCGCCACCAACCCGCCATCCTTCAGCAGAATCGATTTGAACCCGTGAATTGCATAGGTGAACGGATCAACGGTGGCGATGGCGCGCAGCCACCCGGGAAACGCCGCGATAGGCGAGATCGCGCCCGAGGGGAAGAACAACAGTGTATTCAGCACTCCGAACATTGCCCGCGGCACCAGCGGATCGTCCACCCGCACCATCATCAGAAACATCATGCCGTTGAAGGCGAGCGACGTCCCCAGGATGAGC
>DASXXV010000148.1:0-15060 GCA_036502905.1 Occallatibacter sp.
GTCATCCTGACCCTGACCCTGAGCTTGCGAAGGGGAAGGGGAAGGATCTGCGGCTGCTTTGACGAATGCCGGTGACGAATTCACTTCGACAGTCCACTAGTGGTGTCCGTCACACAGGTAGTCATTTATCCGGTTTGAGGCGTACCGGCTTCAGCGTTAAAGTGTATGGGCTTCAGCGTTGAAGGGTACGGGCTTCAGCCCGTACATAAAGCCACCCAAATCAGCGGGGCTTTAGCCCCTGAGGGAATGCAGGTTTAAGGAAACAGCCGTTTAAAGGTCGTAAATACAGGCGCACTGGACGCAGATGGGCCAGGGCATGGAAACACGAAAAGCCGGGAAGTGACGGCGGTGACGGGAGAAGTTCAACGCCCGTGCTGCGCAGCATGGGCTACGTGCTGGGAAGAGTCGTAAACGAAGAAATAGCCCGCGGTCACGAAGCCGATCATCGCCACCGCCCAGCGCATGGCCTTCGGGTTGACGCGGGGGCTGAAACGCGCGGCGAGATATCCGCCGATGCCGGCCAAAATGCCCATTTCCACGCAGAATTGCCACGCGACCCTTCCCGCCACGATAAAGCTGATAGCCGGGATTCCGAGAGACACGGTGGCAGTGACCACCTTGAGCGCATTCATCTCGTGAATATTGTGCACGCCGCAAATGCCGAACAAAGCCATGACCAGGAAGCCGCCTCCGGCGCCGAAGTAGCCTACGTAGATGCTGACGATCAACATTCCCAGCAGAAGGCAGTTGTCGTAACGGCGGCCGTCGGAGAGCGTGGAGAGCCACTTGCCGAGGGGGAAGCTGAGCACGAAAATGACCGCGGCAAACAGCAGCAGCCAGGGCAGCATTTGCCGAAACATCTGGTTTCCGGTTCGGAGCAGCAGGAAGCCGCCGATCCATCCGCCGATTCCCGAACTCAAGGCAAGCGGAGCGAGCCGCCAGCCATAGGAGCGCAACTGGCCGCGGAAAGCCACCAGCGAAGTAAGTTGCCCCGGCCACAACGCCACCGTGTTGGTTGCCTGGGCGGTGACCGCGCCAACCCCGATAACCGAGGTACTGGCAATGAGCGCGGGAAGCGACAGGAAGGAGCCTCCGCCGGCAATGGTATTCAATACCCCGGCAAAGAATGCGGCGGCAGGCAGCCAGACATAGTGAAACAGCGGAAGGAACGGCTCCATTCAGCCAATGTAACGGCGCACCGCATAAAGAACCATAAAAGTTTTTACAGTTTTGGGATTTTGGTCGGCCGGCGCGGTCTGGAGCCTGCCGCGGTCTGGAGTCTGCCGCGGTGGTGGTGTGATGTCCCCGAAGTTCCTTGAAGAGCAACCGCAGTCATACATGGAACGTGGTTTCACCCGCAACCATGAAAGTGCAAAAGCAGGTCCTTCCGCTTCCCCTTCGCAAGCTCAGGGTCAACCTCAGGATGACAACAAGTTTCGTTGAAAATGGTGATTTTTTATCGCACCGCGTGGACGGTCGATACCGCGTGGACGGTCGATATTGACACGCTGCAAACTTCACCCCGCGGCCGTCCTGTTACACTCCGCTAAGGTTCACCCTGGAGTTTTCCCGAATGAAATCCACTGCCCTGGTCCTTTGTTTTGCGGCTTCTTTGACCGCGATTGCTCAAACTGCCGCGAAACCGGCCACCACCACAACCAAGCCGTCGTCCACGGCGGCCAGGTCCGCAACAGCCGGTGCCGCGGTGGTCAAGTATCCTCCGGGGAAGAAGCCTGATCTGGCGCCGCAGAAGACGCTGTTTGCGTTGAAGGTCCAGGATCTGAAGATCGGGACTGGCGCGCAAGCCGAGCCGATGAAGATGTACAAGGTGAAGTACACCGGTTGGCGGCGGGCCGACGGCGCGGTGTTCGACTCCTGGGACCAGCATCCGACGCCGATCATGGGCGAGGATGGAAAGCCGGTGATGGGGGACGACGGAAAGCCCAAGACCACAGCGCCGGAGCCGGCCAGTTTTCCGGTGGGCATGGGCCGTATGATTCCCGGCTTTGACCAGGGGTTTGCGGGAATGCGGGTGGGCGGAATCCGCCGCATCTTCATTCCCTGGCAGCTTGCCTACGGCTCGCGGGCCATTCCCGATCGGGGCGCCGATCATCCTGGCATTCCGGCCAAGTCGGACCTGGTGTTCGAAGTTGAATTGGTGGACGTTTCCGATCTGCCGGCGCCCCCGCATCCCAACATTCCGCAGGGCATGCCGCCGGGCGTTCCGGGCGGCTCCGCGCCTCCCAAGCCGGCGACGCCTCCGCCGAGTTCGCCCCCCTCGACAACGCCCCCCTCGACACCGCCGCCCTCGACACCGCCGCCCTCGACACCGCCGCCCTCGACACCGCCGCCTTCACAGTAAAATCCGGGGGGAGCATTCCGGGTTTCCCACCCTCGCGACAGGAAAAAGTCGCGAGGATGGGGACGGAGGTTTTCAGCCTGGCCCGCCGGAGGCCGCAGGCAGTTCCGGCGTGGCGGCGAGCAGCTTACGGGTGTACGGCATCTGGGGTGCGGCACACAGCGCCTCCGCCTCGCCGGTCTCTACTAATCGCCCTTTCTCCATGACCGCAATGCGGGTGCTGAGATAGCGCACCAGCGGCATGGAGTGGGAGATGAACAGGTAAGTGAGCCCATGCTCGCGCTGCAGGCTGCGCAGCAGGTTCACGATCTGCGCTCCTACGCTCACGTCGAGCGCCGAAACCGGCTCATCCAGGATGACCAGCCGGGGACGCAGGGCCAGGGCGCGGGCGATGTTGATGCGCTGCCGCTGCCCGCCGGAGAACTCGTGCGGGTGGCGCAGCAACGCAGATTCATCCAATCCCACAGTCCGTAGCAGTTCCATCGCCTTGTTGCGCAGATCGGCTCTGCTGCGGTCGCCCGCGGCGGCGCTCCTGTGGATCACGAACGGCTCGGTAATGATATCGAGGACCTTCATGCGCGGATTCAGGGCGGCATACGGGTCCTGGAAGACGGGCTGCATCTGACGGCGCAGAAGGCGCAGTTCTTCGCCTGAGGCGGCGGCCACGTCGGTGCCATCCACGAGGACTCGCCCCGCGGTCGGCTTTACCAGGCCCAATATCATGCGCGCGACGGTGGTTTTGCCGGATCCCGATTCGCCCACCAGCCCCAGCGTCTCGCCGGGCTCGATGCTGAAGGAGACATTCTCGACCACGGGGCGCATTTCGGTGCGCAGACCGGCGCGGCGGGGATAGCTCTTCGATATCGATTGAACATCCACCAGGGGCATCTCTGAAATCGTAAAGCTTCCGCCCGGCTTTCATGTCCGGGTTACACGCCGCGGGTAAAATGCCCGATATAGTCCGCCCCGGCGACGAAGCCCGGTCGCCGGGGGGCCGATTGGCTGTTTCAGCCTTATTAAGAGAGGATTCTCCCCCATGTCCACGAAGGGTTTTACTTTTGCTAATCCCACCTACACCGCGGATAACTTTTACCAATACAGCGCCGGCGACCTGGCTGGCGACGCAAACCTGCAGGAACTGGCGGTGCTGGAGGCGATCCCGGCGCCGCGTGTGAATCCGCCGGTATTTGACGTTAGTTCGATTCTGGGCACGGATGCGGCGGCGCAGATCCAGGCGTCCGGCAAACTCATATTCCATTCCGTCGGCGATAGCGGCGGAATCATCCGCGCCGAGCCCCAGTTGGCGGTGTCGGACGCCATGGCCGCAGACCTCGGCAACAAGACGTTGGCAGCGGGCAGGCCGGCGTTTTTCTTTCACCTTGGCGACGTGGTCTATTACTTCGGCCAGGAACAGTATTATCCCGAGCAGTTCTACGATCCCTACCGCAACTACGACGCGCCCATCTTCGCGATTCCCGGCAATCACGACGGGGTGATGTACAAGAACGAGCCCATTCCGTATTCCCTCCAGCCTTTCGTGGACAATTTCTGCGCTGCCACTCCGGGGCCGGCGGCGCCCAGCTTTGCGCGCAGCACCATGACCCAGCCCGGAGTGTATTTCGTGATGACCGCGCCATTCGCGCGCATTATCGGGCTGTACTCGAACACCAGCGAGACGACCGGGGTGCTGGGCAATGCGCAGATCGGGCAGGACCAGGTAAATTTTCTAACCCAGCAACTGCAGGCGGCGCTGGCGGCGCGCCAGGCTGATCCGAAGAATCCGCAGGCGCTCATCATTGCCGTGCATCATCCGCCGTTCACCGGCAGCAGCCAGCATTTCCCCAGCGCCACCATGCTGGCGCAGATGGATGCGTGCTGCAAGCAAGCGGGGATGTGGCCGGACATGGTGCTCTCGGGGCACTCGCATTTGTACGAGCGCTATACGCGCGTGATGGCGTCCGACGGGCGGCAGATTCCGTTCGTGGTGGCGGGCAACGGCGGATATTACAACCTGTCGAAGATGAAGCTGAATGCGAAGGGCAAAAAGCCCAAGCCGGGTGCGCATTCGGAACCGGATGGGCAGGGAAACACGATCAATCTGGATGCGTACAACGAGACGGATTACGGGTTTTTGCGCATCACGGTAACCGCAGGTTCGATTCTGGTGGAGTCGCTGGGAATCACGGGCACGCCAACAACCACCACCCCGGGCACGCCGATTCCGCCGCCCACGGTGCTTGATAGCTTCAGCCTGAACCTGGCGGCGCACACCATGGGGCCCGCGGCGGCGGCCCAGGGGCGGCCGGGGAAGAAGAAGGCGGGAGCTGCGAAAGCGGGACCAAAGAAGCGGGCCTGAGCAGATGAGTATGACCCTGATGGCGTTTCGATGGTCCCCATCTCGTATCACCGTCTACGACGTTGGAGTCATTGAGGGCGGGCAATTGCCGGTGGCAAGATTCCCGAATGCGAATGAACATCATTACCCAGATGTCCAGCACTTTCGAGGAGGGCGCGAAAACCGTCCCGCTCTCCCTGACGATCCGCCCCTCATGCGGAATTCCGGGTGACTACAAATACTCCACGGACAGCGCGGCGTTGATGAGGCTGCTGCACAAGAAGACCGATTTGTCCTACGACGCGCTGAAGCGTTTCGAAGGGGAGATGTATTCGTATCCGTGCGCGCGGCTGATGGGTGTGGAACTGAGCGAATCCGTTCTGACGGAGATGGGGTACTTCATTGATTAAGGGCGGATGTGGTGTCGCCGAAGTACTTTGAAAAGCAACTGCGGATCCTTCGACTCCATTTGTCGCTCAACCACCCCAGCAACGAAGACATGTCCCTGGGGACCCCGGAAATGCGCCAAATTGCGCTCAGGATGCCAAAATCTATATGTCGCGAACTTAGGGATATAACTACTGACTGCTAACTTATAACTTATAACTACTAACTTGTAATCACTAACTAGTGGCCTGTCGCGTTGATAACGTTACTGCGGGCTCTCGCGTGAGCAGATGAAAACAATAGCCCGTCATCCTGACCCTGACCCTTAGCTTGCGAAGGGGAAGGGGAAGGATCTGCGGCTGCTTTGACGAATGCCGGTAACGAATTCACTGCGACAGTCCACTGGCGCCGTTAACCACTGTCTTCAATCCAGGCGAGGATGCAGTTTGTGGAAGCCGGTGGCTTCCTGGTAGGCGCGCGCGAAGGCGGCGAGCCGCGCATCGTGATAATGGGCGCCGAGAAACGTAAGCGACACCGGCGTGCCCGGGCCGCCGATGTTGTCGTCATCGCCGGTGTCGAGCTTGGGAGGCCGGGGAGCGTCTTCGCCGCGCAGACCGTTGGGCAGGATGATGGCGGGGTGGCCGGTGAGATTGGTGGCTGTCAACTGCTGCCCAAAGGTTGGCGCAACGATCACGTCCACTTGTTCGAACAACGCTGAAACCTGCTGCACGGCCAAGGTGCGCGCGCGGTTGGCCTGGATGTAATCGACGGCCGGGTAGAACCGTGCGATGCGAAAGCTGTTAGGCCAGTCCTCGGGGCCCTGCTCGGTGAGCAGCTTGTCGCGGCCGGAGCGGGTCAGGTCGTCAAAAGCCGCGGCGGCTTCGGCGCCCAGCAGGGGAGTCATGGCTCCGTAAGGAAGCTTGGGCAACTCAACCGGCACCAGGTTCACGCCCATGGCGCGCAGCTTGTCGAGCCCGGCCAGATCGTAGCGGCGGTCGTAGTTCTCGCGCTCGCGGCCTGCCTTGCGCTCTTCATTTTGCTTCTCGCGTTTCTTTTTCTCTTCCGCGGTTTCGGTTGCGGCCGCCTGGCGAAGCTCCAGCGGTTTGGGCTCATCGAATGAGCTCTTGAGATAGCCCACGCGCAGCTTGCGCCAGTCGAGATCCGGGTCCCAGTGAAACGGTGCGGGGTAGACGGATGCATCCTTGCCGTCGGGTCCATAGATGGCCTGCAGCACGAGGGCGCAGTCTTCCACGGAACGGCAGATGGGCCCGAGCTTGTCCATGGTCCAGCTGAGGGCCATGGCGCCCGTGCGGGGCACGAAGCCGAAGGTGGGACGAAGGCCGGTATCGCCACAGCGCGTGCAGGGCGAAGAGATGGAGCCAAGCGTTTCGGAACCGATCGCGAAGCCCACGCATCCGGCTGAGACCGCGCTCGCGGAACCCGCCGATGAGCCGCTCGAACCCTGCTCGGGATTCCATGGATTGCGCGTACGTCCGCCGAACCACTTGTCGCCCATGGCCAGTGCGCCCAGGGTGAATTTCGCAATCAGCACCGCGCCGGCCGCATCCAGGCGCTGGACGACTGTCGCGTCTTCGTCGAAGGACTGGTGCTCAAAGCCTCCCGCGCCCCAGGTGGTCGGGTAGCCTTTTACCGCGAGCAGGTCTTTGGCGCCCCACGGAATGCCGTGCAGCGGGCCGCGATATTTGCCGGAGGCAATCTCCGCGTCGGCGGCTTTTGCCTGTGCGAGCGCGCGATCTTCGGTGAGCGTGATGACGAAGTGCAGCTTCGAATCGTAGCGCTTCAGGCGATTGAAATACATCTGCGTCAGCGCGAGGGAAGTAATTTTGCGGGCCTGGATGAGGGAGGCCAGTTCGCTGCTGGTCGCGAAGGCCAATTCCTCGATGCGCGGTGGGGCCACCGCGGCGGGATCGGCCTTCCATTCCGGGGGTGTGCGGAGCTTCAGGTCGGAGTGAGCTTCGACGGCCTTCGCCGCCGGCATGGGATGAAAGACGAAAGCGGGCGCCACCGGGTTGGGCAGATTCAGTTTGCGGATCGCTTTGCAGGACCCGTTCTGGTCCACCAGGCCGTCAATCATCATCTGTTTCTGCTCCGCGGGGAACGGGCCGATGCCGGCAAGGATCGCGGCCTGGTCAATCATCTCGGGGGTGATCTTCGGCGGCTTGGACTGATCGGTCTGATTGGCGTCCTGGGCCTGCGCGGCCAGCGTGTATAGAACCCCCGGAAACAAAGCCGACGTGATGCCGGCGCGGCTGCAGGCGGTGAGGAAGCTTCGGCGATCGAGGGACATGCGCGTGAATCCTTCACGAATATGGAACGGCTTCTGGTGAATATACCGCGTTCGTGTGGGGCGGGGTCAGATGTTCGGGACAGATCGCATCCCAGGGTTTACGTCGTGAGGCGGTCGGTCGAGATCGGCTGCAGGGGCCAGAGACTGAGATCGAGATGACCTTTTCCCGTGACCGACACTTCCAACTCGGTGTCTCCGGGCTTGACCGAATAGACGCGGCTGGTCATGGCTTCGCGCCCGCCGATGAACGACTCGATAACCGATCCATCCAGAAAAACGTGCAGCGCCGGGCGCGGCCACGGGAATTGCGGGAGGGGGAAACTGGTGTCGCCGCTGTGAACCGAATCGCCGGGGATGTTGATGGAAAGCTGCCATACTTCGTTGCCGCCCACCAGCAGGCGCACGGTCGCGGTTCCCACGTTGAACTCAATCGGCACGTACAATTCCTGGCGCAGGTCGGCGAGTTTTTTGCGAAACGGCTTGCCGATGTCGACGGTGGCTTTTTGCTCGGGGCCACGCAGCTTCAACACTTCCGATGCGGGGTGCATTTCGAGCTGGCCCTGCGCGCCCACCGACAACACGCGCGGCAGCGACATGCAGCCTGCCCAGCCGGCGGCGGCGAACTCAGCCTCGGGGCGGGTCTCGCGAATCCATCCCCACACGATGCGGCGGCCGCCGGGGGCGACAAACGTTTTGGGCGCGTAATAGGCGCCGTGGTCGAGCACGCCCCGGCGCTTCGGCGAGTAGGTATGCGCGTGCTGGTCGTAGTCGCCGGTGGTCCAGATGACCTTGCCTTCGGTGGAGTAGTGGAGGTAGTGCACGTTGTCGAGCGCGAAGAAGTCGGGGCACTCCCACATTTCGCCACTGTCGCAGGGATTGGCGGACTGCTTGCCGTTGGGAATGCCGGTGGAGAGCGGATGCAGGTATTCCCATTTGCGCAGATCCGGGGAGCGGTAGAGCAGGATGCTGCCGCCTTTGCCGCGCTCGCCCGAGCCGATGCCGCAGTACCATCCGTCGGGCTCTTTCCATGGACAGGGATCGCGAAAGCCGGTCACCTTCATGCCGTCGGGCGGAGTAGGGATGACCGGCGTCTCAAGTTTTCTCCACTTAAGGAGGCCGTCGTCTTCGGCGGTGGCCAGCATCTGCGTCTCGCGCAGCTTGTCATTGCCGTCGCGCAGAGTTACCTGGGCGGGCGAAGCGTTCTGTACGCCGGTGTAGATGAATGTGGGGACGCCGTTGTAGACCACCGCCGATCCGCTGAAACAGCCTTCGCTGTCGGGGCCGCCGGGCGTGGGCGCCAGCGCGACGGGTTGATGAACCCAGTGGATCATGTCGGGGCTGATGGCGTGGCCCCAGTGCATATCGCCCCACACCGCGGCGTGCGGATTGAGCTGGTAGAAGAGGTGGTATTTGCCCTTCCACCAGATGGGGCCGTTGGGGTCATTCATCCAGTTGTGCGGCGGAAGCAGGTGATAGGAGGGGCGGAGCGGATCGTCGGCGATCGCGGGCGCGGCGGTCGGGGCAGCCAGGGAGCGGGTCCGGGATGCGAGCCACGCGGCTCCGGCGCATGCGGTCCGGGCGAGAAACCTCCGCCGGCTGAAGATTGAGAGCAGAGGCGCCATGGATGCCCTCCCCAGGTAAAAGTCATTGCCGGACAACTATAAATGCGCGGGGGAGGAAAGTGGAGCGCGGGCAGTTGCGCCGGATTCGCATATCCCCGATTCGCACCTGGTGTGGTGTCCCGAAGGACTTTGAAACGCAACTGCGGATCCTTCGACTGCATTTGGCGCGAAGCGCCAAATCCGCTCAGGACGACAAATTTGTATATGGTGCGAACTTAAGGGACAGGACACTCGCGGCGCGAACCGGCGAGCGTGGAGGACCTGCGAGGTGGAGCACCCGCGGGTGTTCAACCCGCGGGGTGGTGGCGCCTGCGAAGGACGAGAGAACCAAGGCAAAGGAATTTAGAAGCGAAGATCAGAAGCGAAGTACTGGGCCAGTGGAAACGCGCCCGTTGGAATTCAGGATCTCGCGAATGTTTTGATCGGTCGCCTGGTAGTGAGTATTGAAGTAGTCGCCGGTGATGCGCCAGGCAAAGAAGCGCGAAAGGCCCACATCGAGTCCGGCGCCCACTGCCACGGCGAACGTGGTGTCGGAGCGCAGATCCGGAAGCGGCTTCTGGGTGAGGTGGGCGCTTCCTACCATGCCGTGCGCAAACAACGTCGATCTGCCGAGATGGCCCGAGATCTGCGGACCAAGCAGGAAAATAAGCGATCTGGGGTTGAGGTTGGGGTCGAGATCGTTATTGAGATAGCTGCCGGATACGTCGCCTTTTATACCCAGGAACGAACCGAATAGTGGGACCTTGAAGGACGCGTCCCAGCCGTTTCTTCCTGTGACCGCGGTGGAAGTGCTGGTGGGGTTGAAGGTTCTGAACACGTAGGAGTAACCGCCATATAACTCGAAATTGGGTGTTCCGCCGTAGCGGGATTCGGGGTGCGCCTGCGCGAAAAGGCCGGCGGGTACCGCCAGCACGCTGGCGAACATCACCAGGGGAAAAATCTTTCGATACATGTATTCACCTCAGGAACCTGAATGGGATCAGGGCAGAGGAGCGCAGCCAAAGCACTCAGCGGGGATCTATGTGTACGCGCAGGTCAATAAATAAAGGAACCGCGTCTCGCTTAGTTGAGACGCGGATTTTGGTTCAAGGGATTGCTGCCAGCCCGCGGACGGAGACCCCGCGAACAAAGATCCGTTCGTGGGGACCCCCGATCCTGTATGCGGCTGGGGCGAACTACTTTCGGGCTGTGAGCTTAAGGGAATACGCGTACTTGCAGGTCGCACCGGGGGGAAGGGCGATCTCGAGAGCATCGGCTGTCTGCCTCCACGTCACCTTTTCGCTTGAACCCAGAAGTTCCACGGAAGTTACGGGGAGAGATGCGCCTTCATGCGAAGTTCCCATTGCGCCGATGGATCCCTTGCCGTCCGTGGGGCAGGCCATGCCGATGGCGTACACGGTGTCGCCCTTGGTGGTGAAGCGGAAATCCTGCGGGGTGTAAGGCTTGGTGTCGGTGTCGTGGAAGGCGCCGCCAACCACCTTGGTCGGGCCCTCCCCGTAGATCTTCCACGGCCGGGTGCCGTAAATGGCTTCGCCGTTCACCTTGAGCCATGCCCCCATGGCGAGCAGCCGTTCACGGATCTCGGCGGGAATGGTGCCGTCGGACTTCGGCCCGAAGTTGAGCAGCAGGTTGCCATTCTTGCTTACGATATCGATGAGCTGGTGAACCAGGAATTCCGAGGACTTGAAGGTATCGTTTTCGATGTAGCCCCAGCTCTTATCGCTGATGGAAGTGTCGGTCTGCCAGTGGTCGGCGATGATGCGGTCCTGCTGTCCGCGCTCGAAATCGCGGACTGCCGCCTTCCAGTTGAGCGAGTAATCCTTGAAGTCGATGACGCCGGTGTAGCCGTTGGCCGCGGCGTAGTTGTAGTAGAAGGCGGCGAACTCCGCGACGGTATTGCGGAAGCTGGGCTGGCCGATCCACCAGTCGAAGTAGACGATCTCGGGCTTGTACTTCTCGACCAGTTCGGTGTCGCGCGCCAGCCAGTCGCGCGTCCACGCGTCGCTCACAAAGGTCCAATCGTTGATCAGGGTGTGGTTGTCCTCTTTGGCTTCGAACCACTGGTGCGCGGGGCCGTAGAGGGAGGCGTACTTCGGATCGTTCACGTCCGACCGGATCGCCCTCCCCCCATCAAAGAAAAAGTTGTGCTCGGCGCGATGCGAGCTGAGGCCGAAGTGAAGCCCTTCCGCGCGAATCGCCTTGGCCAATTCGCCCAGCGTGTCGCGCTTGGGACCCATCTTGGTCACGGTCCAATCGGAGAGCCCGGAGTCGTACATTGAAAAGCCGTCGTGGTGTTCGGCTACGGGCACGACATACTGCGCGCCCGAATCCTTGAAGACTTTGGCCCACTCCGCGGCGTCGAAGTGCTCCGCCTTGAACAGCGGGATCAGGTCCTTATAGCCCTTCGAGTCGTCGCCGTTCGCGAAGTGCTCGCGGAAGTTCTTGTACGCGCCTTCCTTGGGAATGTACATGTTGCGCGGGTACCATTCGTTCTCGGCGGCCGGGACGGAGTACACGCCCCAGTGAATGAAAATGCCGAACTTGGCGTCCTGGTACCACTGGGGCTGCTGGTACTTGATGAGAGAGGCCCAGTCGGGGCGGTATGGACCGTTGTTCGCCTGCTTGTCGGCTTCGGCCAGCAGGCGGTTGCGCTCACCGTCATACTTCGAAACCGACTGCTGCCACTCGCGATCGATCTCCGCGGCGGACTTGGTATTCAGAGTCGGGGCGAGCGGATCGGCGCTTTGGCAAAAAGTGTTCGAAGAGGCGGCCAAGGCAAGAAACAGTGACGCGAGGAGCGCAGCTTTTCTCATAGGGCGGCATCGTAAATGGCCATGCCAAGAGGCTGCAAACGCTTTCATTGGGTTTCGGATCGCTGGGAATTGCGCCGCTCTTTCGAGGAGGCTTGCCATTGGTCACAAACCGGCTTGACATATTCCTATATGGGAATGTAATTTCTCTGCATGGCACGGGCTGCAACCACTTCCGATGTTTTTAATGCGGTGGCCGAACCGCGGCGCCGGGAAATCCTGGGGCTGCTGGTGGTGAAGGAACTTCAGGTGGGCGATATCGTCGCATTGGTGAAGCTCGACCAGCCGTCGGTGTCGAAGCATCTGCGCGTGCTGCGCGACGTCGGGCTGGTGCACGTGCGCCGCAACGGGAGACACAAGCTCTACCGAACCAATGCCCAGGGTATTCGCCCTTTGCATGAGTGGGCCGGGACGTTCGAGCGCTACTGGACCCACCAGTTGAACCGCGTGAAGGAACGGGCCGAAGCCAAAATGAAGCGCGACCTTGAATCCAAAGATTCCGCAAAGGAGAACTCATGATTTCAACCATGCCGGACATTGAAAACCTGACGCTCAACCTCACCACGGAGATCCGCGTGAACGCTTCCATCGAGGTCACGTTCGACTCGATCCTGGAACAACTCACGGAGAACGAACTCCCCGACGGGACGCCCATGCCCATGAAGCTCGAGCCCGTGCCTGGAGGCCGGTGGTATCGCGACCTGGGCAACAACAACGGCCACCTGTGGGCGCATGTGCAGGCCATCAAGCGGCCCACGCTGCTGGAGTTCACCGGGCCGCTGTTCATGTCGGCCCCGGTGGCGAACAACCTGCAGTACCGGCTCAGCGAGGAGGACGGAATGACCATCATCAAGTTCCGGCATTCCGCGTTCGGCCTGATCCACGAGGACCACCGGAAGGGAGTGTCCACCGGCTGGGGCCACATCAACGAGCGCATCCGCCAGCGCGCGGAGCGAAAGAGCGGCCGCTAGAGTTTTTTGGTCAAACACCAATCCAATCCAACTTCCCGAGGAGGATCAAACGTGCCCGTAGCAGAACCCGTCGTTGCCAATTCCATTGCCCAGTCGTTGCTCGCCGAATTCGAAAACCAGGCGCCGATCACGCGTCGCTTCCTGGAGCGCCTGCCGGAAGACAAGCTCACGTGGAAGCCGCATGACAAGTCGATGACCGCAGGGCAACTGGCCTACCATTTAGCCTTTGTGCCGGGCGGAGTTGTCCAGTTTGCCCGGAACAGCCCGGTGCAGGCTCCGGATTTCAACTTTCCCCAACCCGCGAGCCGTGATGAGATCTTGAAGGTATTAGACGAGAGCATCGCGACAGTGCGGGACGTGCTGCCCACTTACGACGACGCGGCCATGAAGGATACCTGGAGGCTGATGGCGGGTGACAAGGAACTTCTGGCCGAGCCGCGCGGAGCATTTCTGCGCGACGTGATGTTCAGCCACTGGTACCAGCATCGCGGGCAGTTCTGTGTGTATCTGCGGCTCCTCAACATTCCCGTGCCGGCGAGTTGGGGACCGAGCGCCGACGAGCCGCCTCCGTTCATGCAAAAGCCCTGAACGCCGGGAGGTTTGCCATGTGCCCAGTGTGTCTTGCCACCGCCGCCATCGTGGCCGCCAGTACCACCGGAACCGGGGGCCTGGCGGCCCTGGTGGTGCGCACCATTCGCGGAAAGGCGCGCGAAAACCCATTCCCCGGTATCGCGAACAAGGAGGATCAAGATGGCAACGACTTCGACAGCAGTTCATCCCCCCAAGACGGTCTCCCACGCTGAGTGGATCGAAGCCCGAAAGCAGTTCCTGGCCAGGGAAAAGGAATTTACGCGGCTGCGCGACGAGCTCAGCCGGCAGCGGCGCGAACTCCCCTGGGAGCGCGTGGAAAAGAAATATGAGTTTGAAGGCCCGCGCGGAAAAGAATCGCTTGCAGATCTGTTTGATAACCGCAGCCAGCTGATTGTGTATCACTTTATGCTCGGCCCCGGCTGGAGCGAAGGCTGCCCGAGCTGTTCGTATCTTGCGGACCACTTTGACGGCACGACGATCCACCTGGCGCATCGCGATGTGACTCTCGCGGTGGTGTCGCGCGCGTCGTTCGCGCAGATCGGGGCCTACAACAAGCGCATGGGGTGGAAGTTCCACTGGGTGTCGTCGTTTGGGTCGGATTTCAACTACGACTTTCACGTGTCGCAGACCGAGAAGGAAAAGGCCAGCGGGGAGATGGCGTACAACTACAGTACGACCAAATCCGGGCCGGATGAGCTTCCGGGCGCGAGCGTTTTCTTCAAGGATGGGGATGGGACCATCTACCATACCTATTCGACCTATGCGCGCGGGCTCGACATTCTGGTGGGCACGTACAACTTCCTCGATCTGGCGCCCAAGGGCCGGGACGAGGGCGGCCTGAAGCACAGCATGGCCTGGGTGCGCCACCACGACAAATACGATGGAGGGTACTTTGTGGACGCGGAGAGGGGTTACGAGCAGCCGAAGATGATGGAGGGGGCGGGGCACTCCTGCTGCTCGGGCGAGCATCACGGGTGACAAGGGGAAAGTGAAGGAGTAAGGAAGGGAACCGGAAAGAGCTCGCCCGCCCAGATCAGGCGCAATCCAGTCGGGCCGCCGGACTTGGGGGCACGCCCGTGGTCCCTGACCCTGTGAATTCATTTCCTGAAGCATCTCGGCTCCCAGGTCTCAAAATCGAGACCTGGGGCACCCACGAGGGGAGCACCCCCTGAGAGGTGGCCGGGGTGCAAGGCGATGAACTCAGTATGAAGTTCTGAAAATCCCGGGATTTAAGCCGCTCTGGATAACTTCATCCACGTTAAAATTGAATTAATGTCACACTTCCGATCGCGGATTTTCCCTGAACTGCGGGTTTCCTCTAAATTAAGAAATCTTCCCCGTGCCGCTGTCGTAATCCTTTGCGCGGCGACCGGGTTGACTGCCCAAACGGCAATTTCCGCACCCCCACCGGCAGCGACGCTAAGTTCAACGCAGCCCACGCTGACGCTGACGCAGCCGACGCTGACGTCGCCGACGCTGACGTCGCCGCAGATCGTCAGCGAGATGCTGCGCCACAACCGGCAGCGTGCCGAGGAACTCAAGCATTACCAGTCCATCCGCCACTACGAGGTGGAATACAAAGGGTATTCGGCCAAAATCGATGCGAAGCTGGTGGTAGAGGCAGATTATGACGCCGCCAACGGCAAATCTTTCAAGATCCTTTCGCAAAGCGGAAAC
>DASXXV010000149.1:0-59780 GCA_036502905.1 Occallatibacter sp.
GGGGCACCGCTGAACCAGACTATAGGCTTCAATGGCTTTTGAAGAGTCATTCACAAGAACAATGTCGGTCGTTTCTCCGTTCCGGACATATTCCAGATGATAGTTGGAGCTTTGAGCGCTCGCCGTTGTGCCGATGACAAATGCAGTCGATACGATGTAGCTCCAAAGGGATACGCGCATTGACATCTCTATCCAAGAGAAGGAGACATTATCTCTCTTCGTAAGCTCGACCGCGCGCTCAAGAAACTGGGTTTCCTTGCCTGGCGTGGGATTATCGTCCCAATTCGGGAACACAGTTAAGCCTCGCTGGGCCGATGGTACTGCACGGGTGACTGTGTGGGAGATTAGGTGATCGCCGGCAATAATATCCAAGCAAAAAGGCCATCCGCAAGGATGGCTTTTTTGCGTTTGCTTCACTTTCGTTCGGCGAGAATGCGGCCTGTTTGCCGTACAAAAACCAAGCGATCACGGAAGTTCTTCCGGCTTGCGGCGCCAGCTGTGTGTCCGTGCGTTCCTCCTTCTGGATCGGATTGAGCTGCAAAGTAGGGATCCAATGCGCCCTTGGAATAGCAGGCGCCGGAATGGCGCGCTCCAGTCTACCGACTCACGCGTTCCGACATTCTGCCCACGTGCTGGGATTCTCGTAAAGTGAATTGGGACATGTCCTCGGACACGACGAACTTTATGTTGCCCCACAGGGAGTGACAACGCCGATCGAGACTGCGAAGGACGCATGGCCGGCTTCAGTTTTCTCGCATCATGGCGGCGATCTCGATGCGCGAGGCGCGCCGGGCGGGGATCAGCGTTGCCGTGAGCCCCGCGGCTACCACTACGAGGATCGCCGCGGCCAGGGTTGCGGCATCGGTGGCCGATATCCCGAACAGCAGCGACTTCAACCAGCGGCCCAACGCAATGCTCAGAAGGATTCCGATTCCCGCGCCGATCAGGGTCAGGCGTAATCCGTCTTTCAGGACCAGGAAGAAAATGCGTTCCACGCCGCAGCCCAGGGCCATGCGTATGGCCATTTCCCCGGCGCGCTGCACAGCGGCGTAGGCCATGACGCCGTAAACGCCAATGGCGGCAATGATCAGCGCAATGCCGGCAAAGACCGCCAGCAGCAAGGTGCGGAATCGCGGCTGATCGAAGTTTTGCGCCACGTTCTCTTCCATGGTTCGAATGCGCACCACGGGCTGATTGGGGTTGATATGGTGCACCGTGCCCGTCAGGCCGGAAACCAGCGCGCGCGGATCGACCTCGGTGCGCATCACGATGGACATGGCGCGCACCGGGAGTACTTCGTTGGCCTGGCGATAGGGCACATACATCTCCGTCGGCATGTCCGAGACCAGTGACTGCTTGACGTTGCCCGTCACCCCCACGATCATCATCCACGGCACGCTGTTTTCCGGGGTTGCGCCGATCTGCATTTTCTTGCCCAGGGGCGACAGGTTTCCGAAGTAGGTTTTCGCCATGGCCTGATTGATTACCACCACGGGCGGGGCGCCTTCGCGGTCGGAGTCTTCAATCCACCGCCCCTCCACAAGGGGGATGCGGAGCGCTTCGAAGTACCCGGAGCTTACGGTCCGGTAGTTCGCCATGATGTATTCGGAAGCATTGCGCGGCGGACGTCCCTGGATATTGAAGTGGATGATCGAACCCTGGCCGCTGACGGGAAGAAATGAGGCCGCCGCGGCGATGCGCACCCCGGGAAGCGAATGCAATTCGCGCAGGGTCGACTCGTAAAAGTCCATATTGCGGTGGGCATCCGCGGGAATCGCGCTGGCCGGCGGCACCGGCAGATCGGCGACCAGGATGTGATCGTCCGAAAATCCCAGGCTCACGGCGGACAGGCGATTGAGGCTGCGAACGAAGAGGCCCGCGCCCATCAGCAGCAAAACCGCCAGCGAGATCTCGGCAATTACCAGAACGCTGCGCAGGGCTTTGGCCTGTTTGCCCCCTCCGGCTCGTTCGGATTCGTTCAGGATGGCACGCAGATCGGAGATCCGCACATGGCCTGCCGGGGCCACGCCGAAGAACACTCCGGCGCATGTGGCTAATGCCGCAGTAAACAGCAGCACATGGACATCGATGTGGACGTCGGCGGTGGGCGGCAGCGAACCGCCGGCAAGGTGCAAGAGCGACGGCAGGAGCGCGTAAGCCAGGCCCACTCCGGCGATCGCGCCCATCAGCGACAGCAAAAGACCTTCAAGGATGAGTTGGCGGATGATCTGCCAGTCCGACGCGCCCAGAGATATGCGGATGGAGATTTCGCGCCTTCGCGCCGTGGCGCGGGTGAGCATCAGGTTGGCGATATTCCCGCAGGCAATCAGCAGGACAAAGATTACCGCGCCCAGCAAGGCGAGCAGGGCCGGGCGAGACTGGCTCACCAACTGATCGTGCATGGGGTTCACGACCGCGTCGATGGCGATGTTGTCATTCGGATATTTCTCGATGAGACGCCTGGCGATGGTGCTCATCTCGGAGCGCGCCCGGGCGAGCGCCACTCCGGCTTTAAGCCGCCCGATGGGGTAGATGCCAGGGTGCCAGGAACGATCGTCGGGCAGCTTGCTGGCCCATGGTCCCATGGCGAGAACGATGTCGGGCGTCTGCTGCAGGAGCTCGTAGCCCTTGGGCAGAATGCCAATCACGGTGTAGCCCTGGCGATCGAGGGTGAGGGTGCGACCGATCACATCCGGCGAGCCTCCAAATTTGCGCTGCCACATCCCGTAGCCGAGCAGCGCCACGGCGGGCGAGGAAGGTTGATCGTCCACCGCGGTGAGGGAGCGGCCTGCAATCACATTCACCCGCAGCAGGTGCAGCAGGTTGCCGCTGATCATCTGTGCCGGAATCTGCTCCGGCTCGCCGTTCCCGGTGAGAGCCATGGTGAACACCCGCGCGGCCCCGAGCTCCTCGAACGACGTGCTTTGCGCTTTCCAATCCGTGAAGTTCTGCCATGATGCGGAAAGGATGGGGAATTGCCGTGCGCGCTCCGAGACCATAACGACGCGATCGGGATCCGGGAAGGGGAGCGGCCGCAGCAAGACGCTGTAGAACACGCTGAAGATCGCGGTGTTGCAGCCGATGCCGAGCGCCAGGGTGATGGTCGCCACCCCGGCAAAGATCTTGCTTCTGCGCAACTGGCGAATGGAGAACTGCAGGTCCCTGACGAAGCTCACAGTCACCTCGAGCGCATTTCGGCTTTGGGCTCAGGGCGCGATCCGGTGCGCACGGCCCGCGTGCAAGTCTCTCATATCGGTTGGATCAAACCAGCAGTTTTGGGACGAATGAGCACTCGTCGAGGACAAGATTCGCCGCTCCGAGGCCCGCGCCGTATTTCTCTATTTCTCGGAACTGCAATGCAATTCGGGAGTATAATTCGACCAATTTAGAAATCAAAGAGGAAACCTCGGTTGACTCTTCTGCAAGACGTCGCTGTTTATTTGTTCTCGTTGCGATGATCGGATGTCGGGCTGTTCACCATGCCCAGAGGAGATCTTTGACTCGGCGAAGTCTCCCTATGGTTAATGGACCGCAATTGACACCGACGGACTCTATTGTTGTAGCGCCATAGTTAGAACTCCAAGACAACCTGCCCGCCCCCGCGGTGATGGGGGAGCGGGAGAAGCCCCGAGTGTGTTCCCATGAATCGCACAATTCTTTCTGTGTGCAGCGCAGGCGCGTTCTGCGTGCAACTGCTGCTGCTGCCGCTCAGCGCCGCCGCGCAACTGGCCATCACTCCAACCACCACGCTCAGCGCGGAAACGTCCAATAACACCAGCGCGAGTTCGACGTTCCGTGCGCAAACCAATGGCAACGCCGGCGCGGAAAATGTGAGCAAGTCCTCGATTCGCAACTTGCTCTATCCCGGCTCGACGACCAAGATCTACGCCGCGCTTATGCCATGGTTCGGCCGCTCCGATCACATGGCGATTGGCTACACCTCCTCCGATCCCACCCAGATTCGCTCCCAGATCGGCGACATGCGCAGTCGGGGCATCCAGGGCGCCATCATCCCCTGGTATGGGCCCGATGTAGCCGTCAACAGCCAGACGGCCATCAATTTCATGCAGGCGGCGCAGTCCTCCGGCAATTTCGAATTCTCCATCATGATCGATGTGGGCGCGCTCCTCGCCTATGCCCAGCAGAACGGGTGCGACACTACCACGCAGCTGATCACCGACCTCAACTACATCGCGAGCACGTTTTACGGATCGAGCGCCTACTCCAGGGTGAGCGGGCGACCCCTCCTCTATCTCTTCGGCGTGGAGGTGTATTACATCAACTGGAACCACGTGCGCTCGAGCGTCGCCGGCAATCCCATGTTGATGATTCGCAACCAGGGTGCGTTCAGCAATGCCAGCGCCGACGCCGGTTACTCCTGGGTGGAGATCGACCAGTCAAACCCGAATGACATGATGCTCTCCTATCTCGACGGCTTCTATGGCGCGGCGCAGGCGTCGTCGAAGTACACCGCCGGCTCCGGCTATAAAGGGTTCAACGACACGCTCGCCGCCTGGGGTTCGAACCGCATCATCAATCAGCAGTGCGGTCTGACGTGGATCGACACATTCGCCGAGACGAGAAAATACTATTCCAGCTCCCACCAGCTCCCTGCCATCCAGGTGGCTACATGGAACGATTACGAGGAGGGCACCGAGATGGAGAGCGGCATTGACAACTGCGTCGCGCTTTCGCCGGTCGTCAGCGGTTCCACGTTGAACTGGAGCATCGGGCCCAAGGCAAGCGAGAGAACAATCGATTATTACCGCGTATTCATTTCCACCGATGGGCAGCACCTGATGAAGCTCGCCGACCTTGCGGCCGGAACGCACTCCCTGAGTCTCTCGCAGTACGATCTCGCAGCCCGGACCTATGTGCTCTACGTGAAAGCTGTGGGCAAGGCTTCGATCGTGAACCACATGTCGCCCGCGGTGTCCTTCAGTCCCTCGGACCAGGCGCCTGTGGCGTCGCTCTCGCTCAGTACTACGTCCGGCCCGGCCCCGCTCACGTTGACCGCCTCCAGCGCGAACTCCCACGATCCCGATGGGAGCATCACGGCGGTGAAGCTTGATTTCGGTGATGGCACGATCGTTTCCGGCGGCGCAGGATTTGCCCCTTCGCATACCTACCATTCCAGCGGCGTGTATACCGTGACCCTCACGGTCGGTGACAATGGCGGAGTCTTCTCGACGACGCAAAGAACGGTCAGCGTTGCTGCCGGCCCGGGGGTGACGATCACCTCTCCGTCGACCGGAGCGACCCTCAAGTCGCCGCTGCATGTTGTGGCAACCGGCGATATTGCCGGAGGCGTCAGCTACATGGAAGTCCTGATTGACGGCAAGACTCCGCCTGCCTACATCACCATGGGCTCCAGGGTTGATACGTTCCTGCAGATCTATGCCGGAACGCACGACCTCCGCGTGGTGGCTCACGATACGACGCCGGCCGCGAATTACATCGACTCCGATGTCACTATCACGACTGGGGCTAACGATGCATCGCCATCCGCCGTGCTGACCGTGAAGCCTTCGGGGGGAACCCAGGTGATGGCATGCACCGCCACATCCACCGACTCCGATGGCTTCATCATTGCTTCAATGGTGAATTTCGGCGATGGCACCACCGCGTTCGGTCCAACTGCCTTCCACACTTATGCTTCTGCAGGCACGTATCATGTCACTGCCACGGTGATGGACAATGTTGGGCTCACCTCCGAGACTTCCTCATCGGTGACGGTGGGCAGCACAGGCTCAATTACCGGCCGGGTGACGAGTGCCGAGGACGGGCACCCGCTTGCCGGCGCAACAGTCTCCACCGGTTCAACGGCCACCACCACCGACAGCAACGGGAATTACAGGTTCAACTCCTTGCCGGCTGCGACCTATAAGTTGTCCGCCAGCAGCCCGGGATGGCTTTCCGCGACCGCCACTGCCACCGTGACTAAGGGATCACAGCTCACGCAGAACTTTCGCCTGTCCACGGCCGGTGTGCTCGAGGGAAGGGTCACCACTTCGAGCGGCTCAGGTGTGGGCGGCGTGAAGATCACGTTCACGGGCGGCGTGTTCAACACCACCAACTCGGTGAGCACGGACGCCTCCGGAAATTACAACGCGGGCTGGATACCAGTCGGGAGTTACGTAATCTCAGCTACGCTGTCTGGAGTGACACATGCTTCATCGAGGACGATAAACGCCGGGGTCGTGAGCACGGTGAACTTCACGTTCTGAGCGGCAGGTTTTTTCCTGCCTGCGGTGGGACGCGTAGCTCACGGCGTTCCCCTAGTGCCTCGATAATTCTTGTCCTTGCTGTCAGTTTTGGCAGTTTGCACAACCTCCGCTCGTGCTTACATTCACCCTTGAGCTCCGGAACAGGAACGAACTTTAGTGTCCCTTGAACCTCTCTCCGCAAGCTCACGGGGGATGCATGTTCGACATCGTCTATCGTTTTGATCCGTCGGCCGAAATCACTGCGCGAACGCCGCAGACCTGGCAAGAGGCCTGCCAACTGCTGGTGCAGGGCAATCGCGACTTTGCGGAGATGACCAGCAACCGGAGCGCCGAGAAACAGACGCGCGTGATTCTGTTCGATCCCCGGGCGCTTGGCTGGGGAGTTGCCGTGGAAGGTGTCCCCGCGCAGGTTCCATTCGCCGCGGTTCTGGGATGTGCCGACGCTCGCGTGCCGACCGAGATGATCTTCACCAAGGGGTGCAACGAGCTTTTCGTGGTGCGGGTGGCCGGGAATGTGCTGGGCGCGGAGTGCCTAGGCAGTTTGCGGTATGCAGCCCTCCATTTCCCCAAGACACTGAAGCTCCTGGTAGTGCTGGCGCACGCACGGTGCGGAGCCGTCACCGAAGCCGTGGACGTCTACCTGGAGCCGCGCCGCTACCTGGAAATAGCGACCGATACTTCCATCCGGTCGATCGAAGACCAGATCCTGGTGGCGGTGCGCGTGGCTGCCATGGCGATCGAGATGCTCTATGGCTACGAGACGCTTCGCCAACCGGAATGTCGCGCCGCTCTGCTGGAAGCGGCGGTGGTGATGAACGCCGCCTGGACCGCCTACTGCCTGCGCAAACAGTTTCAGGAGGAGTTCCCCGACCTGGGGGTTGTGTATGGCATGTATGACATAGCCACACGGCAGGTGAGACTGCCTCTCTCGCCGGGTGGGGAAATCACGGAAGAAGAGAGGGGCCTGTTTCCGCCGCCTGAGGACGTGGAGGGATTTCGTGTTCTCGCCGAGCGCGTCTGCGGCGGCAAACTGGTGCAGAGCTTGCTCGGGCGAGAGCCCCGCATGCCGGTGGTCGCGTAAGTGGGCCGGGCCCTGCCCGGCACAGCGCGGCGCAGCCCTTGCGGTGGTGACTTGGGCGCGGTCCGAGCGCCTAATTCAAAGTGATCAGTGTCCCCGATGGCTCGGGCTGGCAAATGGCGGCCGGCTCGCTCTGTTCGCGCGGGTTCCAGTTGCGTGGCTGGTAGATGCAGCATGGTTCCTGGGCGAGGGGGTCGCCTGTAAGTGCGTAGGCGCGGGCGCGGGAGCCGCCGCAGATCTCCTTGTATTCGCACGCCCCGCACTTGCCTTCCAGGCGGCTGGTGTCGCGCAGGGCCTTGAAGATGGGAGCGTTGCGATAGATCTCGCCCAGAGGGGTTTCGCGGATGTTACCTGCGTTGATGGGCAGGAATCCGCTGGGATAGACGTTCCCCATGTGGGAAATGAACATGAACCCCTTGCCGTCATTGACCCGGCGGGTGGCCCATCCGTGGTTGCGCGTTAGCGGGTCCGCCTTGGGGGCGCCCGGCTCGTACTCGGCAATGGCAGCCGCATGCGGATGGCCGGCTCCATGCGCCATCTTGCGCTCCTCAAGATTGTGCTGCAGCAGGTAGCGGCGATAATGCATGGCTTCGGTGGTCTTGATCTGAAAGCTGACCCGGTGGGAAAGCTCGTATATCTTTGCGAAGACGTTCTCGAACTCCTCGCCGGAGAGCAGGTCGTTCAACTGCCCGCGCCCCACGGGGACCAGGAAGAACACGTTCCACATGACGATGGCGAGTTTTTCGAACAGGGCGCAGAGGTTATCGAGGTCGTGGGCATTGTGGCGGCTGATGGTGGAGTGTACCTGGATGGGAAGCCCGGCTTCGCCGGCCCATTCAATGGCCTGAATGGTACGCGCCCACGCTCCGGGCAGGCCGCGGAACACGTCGTGAATTTCGGGGCAGGAGCCGTCGAGCGAGATCCCGAGGCGGACCACGCCGGCTTCCTTCATTTTGAAAATGGCGTCGCGGGTCAGCAGGGGGGTGGCGCTGGGCGTTACCGCGATTTTCACATTCTTCTCGGCGCCGTAGCGGATCAAATCGTAGAGGTCCGGCCGCTTTAGAGGGTCGCCGCCGGTAAAGATGAAAATGGGTACGTCCATGGCGGCGATCTGGTCGATCAGCTTCTTGCCTTCGTCGGTGCTGAGCTGGTCGGGGTGGGCGAGGGGCTGGGCGGCGGCCCGGCAGTGCTTGCAGGCGAGGTCACAGGATTGTGTGACTTCCCAGATCGCGAGGAACGGGGTCTGGTCGTAATTCAACCCGCCGCGGGCGGGAATGCTATGCATGGGCAGCATGTGGCCTCCGTACGTCGCGGCGAACCGGCCCGGAAGGTGTCCCAGCGAGGGGGAAAGCCGCGAATTCAGTCATAGGAAAGCAGGACGGAGGCTGGATCGGCTGTGATTAGCATCACCTTTTACAACATTGTCACTAGCGAACGAAGAATCCGTGCTATTTTCGAATCCTCAAGCAACATTTTCTCGCCAAGTTGCTTCTTACATAGGTTGCAAACCCATCATTGAGTGATTGAAATCACCGACAGATGTGTCCCCAATCACCGAAAGTTCATTCCCAGATCTGCCACCCTAGTAATTCTCCGCACGGCCAGGAGGTTTCCCATGGCAACCGTCTTGAAGCCCGGATGGAGCAAGCCAACCACCATCCTGTTCGCCTCAGAAATTCCCGCCAATGAGAAGGCCTTTGCCTTCGCGCTGGCACAGGCCTCTGAATTCGGCGCGGATCTAATCCTCTTCCACGCATATGACACGCTGGTGGTCGCGGCGTCGGAGACCTCCGGGATCCGGTACTACGACTATGCATCCGCCGCGCGTACCGAAATGAGACATCTTGAACCTCTGGCCGAACGCGCCCGGGCGGTGGGGCTTCGCTGCGAAGTCATTGTCCGTCCGGGGCTGCCTGCGGACCAGATTCTCGCCTACACCCGCGAGCGGGAAATCGACCGCATCGTGATGGGAACCCATTCGCGGGGTCCGATCGGCAAGCTGCTGGTCGGGTCGGTTGCGGAAGCGGTACTCAGGACTGCCGCGGCGCCGGTCTACATCGTGGGTCCGGACGTGGTGGACGGCAGTTATCGCAACTTCGCCACCAAAACCATTCTTTGCGCGATGAGCCTGCTGGACACCAGTCACGTGGTGGCCGCGTTTGCGGCCGAACTGGCTGCGCAGCACAGCGCCCGGCTGATTCTGCAACACGTTATCAAACCGCAGGAGACGCATGAAGTCCTCGCGGGGCGCACCATCCCCGACATGGAGAACGACCTGCTGCGGCTGGTTCCGGAGGAGTTCCTCGATCGGATTGCAGTACAGGCGATCGTGGTCCCGGGCGATCCGACCGAGGAACTGCTCTACCAGGCGCGGGCGCAGCAGGCGGATCTGATCGTACTGGGGGCGCAGGGAGCCTCGGCCTTTGCCGCCATCACCCGCCACGGGGTGGTGTACAAGGTGCTGGCCCATGCTCATACGCCGGTGCTCACGTTGTCGCCCGTGGTGCTTACAGAATGCGGAGCCACCGGCGAACGGACGACCGCGGTGGATACTTTCCTTGCGGGCGTCTTTTAGGGCCCGAGTATCAGTGTGAAAAAAAGCGGGGCCGGGTGATTGCACTCCGGCCCCGCCTTTTTTCTGCGCGGCGGCCTGAGGATTCCAGGCGATCTCTCAAACCGTGAGTACGATGCGGCGGCCCTTCTCGACGCGGTTCCAGGCAGCCTCCACATCGGCCAACGGGACAGGTTCCACAGCGATGGTGAGAGAGCCTGCAGCCGCGAGCGCAAACAGGTCAGGAATGGTTCCAAACACCTGGTCAAGAGACACAGACCCCAAGCCGCTGCCCATCAGGTGGACGTTCATGCTGCGCAAAGTGGCGCCCGGGAGATTGATCGTTTTCCCTGCGCTTTCTCCAACTTCGACCAGACGGGTGGATCGTGACCCGCCGGGCTGGAATCCCCTGGCCAGCGCTGCGAGCAGCAGCTCCGTGGGTCTGCCCCACAAGTAGTCGATGATTACGTCGATGCCGCGAGCGGCTTCTTGGCGGAAGGCTTCGCTAATTTGGTCTTCAGGCTGGTTGAGAGAGATGACGATATCGGCAGAGCCCGCCGTGATGGCGGTGGTGTTGCGCCCGACGCCGATGATGCGCCCAGCTCCCAAATGACGGGCTGCCTGGAGGGCCAGATGGCCTGCCACCCCGGTGGCGCCAAGGATGAGTACCGTCTCGCCCGGGACCATCCGGGCTCGTTCCTTTAACGAAAGCCATGCCGACATGCCCGGATTGGGCAGAGCCGCGGCTACCGAGTCGTCCACCGAATCCGGAACCGGCAGACACCTGGAGCGGGGACACACGGTGCGTTCGCACATCGAACCCCACGGCTTGCGGATGAACGAAAAGAACACCCGGCTTCCATCTTCGAGGGCGCCCGCGCCGTCCAGACCGGGAACCATGGGGAGATTGCCGCCCGCGGCATAATGAGACCCGCTGGCAAGGGCCTTTACGATCGGATGAAGGCCCGCCGCCCTCACCTGGATGACAGCTTCGCCCTGGGCGGGCTCGGGTTCAGGAAACAACTCGTAGCGCGGGGCCTGGCCCAGAGTGTGTACCACGGCAGCCTGCATCCTGGAGAACCCCCATGCAACGGCTTTAGCTGAAACGAGGTGCTCTACTCGGTGGGCTGGGGTTCGGCGGCGGTGAGGGACGGCTCGCAGAGGTTGCTGCGGCTCCTCGCGTACAGGAAATACACGCAGAGGCCGATCAGCATCCAAACGCCGGCGGCAATCTTGGAGGTGGAATCGACGGAGATGATCATGGCCAGGCAAAAGATCACGCCCAGGATGGGGACCAGGGGAACGAAAGGAGCGCGGAAGGGGCGCGGCTGCTTCGGATTCGAACTGCGCATGATCCAGATTCCGATACAGACCAGGACGAAGGCGAACAGCGTTCCAAGATTGGTCATGTTGCCGGTGATATCGCCGGGAAGGAATCCGCCCAGCAGGCCCACGAAGACGTACAGGACGAGGTTGCATTTCCAGGGCGTGTGGTATTTGGGGTGGACCTCGGCGAACAGCCTGGGGAGCAGGCCGTCTTTGGCCATGGAGTAGAAGACGCGGCTCTGGCCAAGCAGCATCACCAGCATGACCGAGGAGAAGCCGGCGAGGATGGCTACCGATACCAGGGTGGACAACCAGGCATAGCCGGGCATGTAGGTGTGGATGGCGTAAGAGACCGAGGCTTCGGCTCCCTTGGTGGGGTCCATGAAGTCGAGCGCGGGAGCGATGCCGGTGAGCACCCAGCTGAACAGGATGTATAGGACCGTGCAGACGGCGAGCGATCCCAGGATGCCGATGGGCATGTTTTTGCCTGGCTCGACGGTCTCCTGGGCGGCGGTGGACACGGCGTCGAAGCCGATGAAGGCAAAGAAGACCACGCCCGCGCCGCCGAGAATGCCTCCCCACCCGTGCTTGAACATGCCCATGTGGGCGGCGTCCTGAGCGAGTACGAAGGGAGTGTGATTGGCAGGGTTGATGAAGTGCCAGCCGATGGCAATGATCATCAGAACGATGGTGACCTTGATTCCGACGATGACGGCGTTGACCTTGGCCGATTCCGAGATGCCCTTGATGAGCAGCAAGGTCATGATGAGGAGGATGAGGAGAGCAGGCGCATTGATGATGCCGTGGATGCCTCCGGGACCTGTCTGCAGGGGCGAGTGCCGCCACGCCCAGGGAATGAGATCAGGAAAGAGGTTGTTGAAGTACTCGGTCCAGTAAATGGAGAGGGTGGCGGCGCCGAGACCGTATTCCAGGATGAGCGCCCACCCGATGACCCAGGCGACCAGCTCGCCCATGGTCACATAGGCGTAGGTGTAGGCGCTGCCGGCGACAGGGATCATGGCGGCGAATTCGGCATAGCACAGGCCGGCGAAGGCGCAACCGAGGGCCGCAACGATGAACGAGAAGGTGACGGCTGGTCCGGCGTTTTGCGCGGCTGCTGCCGGTGTCCGGGCGAAGAGGCCGGCGCCGATGATGGCCCCGATGCCGAGGGCAATCAGGCCAGGCCAGCGCAGGGTTCGCTTCAGGCCTCCGGTCTCCTCAATCTGAGACAGCAGCGTGGAAAGGGGCTTAGTGCGGAATAGGTCCATGACTGATTCCAGAGTCTATCAAAGAAACAGTGCATCCCGGACGCCGGGAATGGAAGGGTTTGCCTGGGGAGTGAAGAAATGAGGCGATGAGCAGGTTTTTGGGGAGAGGTGAGAACGGTCGGGGTGGTCCGGCTTGGCCCGACTCGGGAGGCTGCGGAAAGACATGGAAGTACAAGCGAATCGCCGGAGCTTGCATCCCGCAGGGGCTATAAAGCCGGCTACTGAGACCGCACGAAGGTCCACTGGCGTTGGTTAGGCGGATGGTCGGGAAAGGTATTGTTCACGGTCACGCTCAACTGTTCGCCGTTCGGGTTGATGGTCACGGCCGCGGTGCGTTGCGCAGCCGTTCCCGTGCCGCCGAATTGCCAGGTGGCATGCGCCTGCTGTCCATCCATGGTGGCCGTCTGGGTGCCCCAGTCGCACTGCGAGGCCCCGCAATTTCCCCAGGCATGGATAGACACGTCCTTGCCGCTGCCGGGTTCAATGACGAGTTTGCCCAGCCCGTTTCCCTGCAGGGGCGCAGGGTTGGTCCAGGTTCCGAGCAGAGGGTTGGAGGGACGATGGAACATGAGGAACGCCACGATACCCAGCGCCACGATCACAGCCGCCCCCACGCCCAGGATCAGGGGCATGCTGGAGGGCCGGCCTGAGGTTGGCTTTTCGGCCGGGGCGGTCGGCGGCGGGAGTTGCACGGACACGGTGGCGTGTACTGGTTGAGTATCGGTGGTGGCGGTCGGGGCCACGTAGCTCTCCAGGGCGTGAGTCAGCAGTTGCACGTCGGAGTTCCAGCGCGCGTGGGTAATCTCCACGCTGTTGCGGAAGGCCAGTTCTTTCAGGTTGTCGGGCAGCTCTTCCGGACGGGGCATTTTGGCCTCGTGGACCAGAACCGGGATGACGGCGACGTTGCGCGCCAGGGCGGAGGCGATCTCCAGCCGCACGAAGTCGTTGGGATCGTCGAGGCGCCGAGTTCCATCGCTGTTCTTGATGGAGCACCAGGCGGGCCCGATCATGGCCAGCAGCACGCCGCAGGAGGCCACGTTGTCGTCGATCGCCTTGCGGAAGTCCATGCCGGGGTTGATCCCGGAGACGTCCATGAAGACCGAGTCTTCGGGGAAGAAGCGGGTGAGGTCGTCAAACAGCCGCCCCGCCTCGCCCTCGGTGTCGTCCCTACGATAGCTGATAAAGATTGCGCGCCCCATGCGGCCTCGAGAGTGCAGGATTTCAAAACAGTGGGTCGCTGCAAGAATACTCAACCGGGCGCGAGGAACAAAGCCGTTGTGTCCAGATGGTCAACAGGCTAGAGTTCGTCCGAGAAGATTTTCTCGATAGGCAAATCGAACAGGCGGGCGATGCGGAAGGCGAGAGGCAGGCTGGGATCGTACTTGCCCGTCTCGATGGCATTCACGGATTGGCGCGAGATCTCCAGCCGATGGGCCAGGTCGGCCTGGGACCAGTCGCGTTCGGCGCGCAGCACTTTCAGCCGGTTCTTCATCATCGATATCTCATCCGGACGACCGGGTAGGAAAGCCCACTGGCGAACCAGAAGATGGGGTAAACCCAGATGGCATCGAAGTGGGGCGTTGAATGCACGAAGTGCTCGAGGTATCCCCACACGGTCGTGGTGGCAAGCGTGACGCCGATGCCCCCGAGCAGCGACTGGATCAGCAGGCTGCGTTGAAATTCATCGGTTTCTTCCGCCAGGTAGGTCCCGGTGGCGACCAGCGCAAAGACGATCGGAAGGGCGGGAAGAACTGCAAGCGGGTACACAAGGAGGCCGCCGGGATGAGCGAGGCGGAAGGATAAGGCCGTCACCAAAGCCAACAGAATGCACAAGCCGGCGACGATCCACATCTGAACCATGAAACGACGCTGGACAGGATTGGCTGACATGCACCACATGATTGGTCTCCTTTACGTATTGACAAGTTTACTTTACAAGTATCGCCAGGGAGATGTCAAGCGTCGTTGACACGAAGAGTTCGTCATTCCGGCTTTTCTTCGTGGGTCGACACAGTCTCAGCCGATGCTCTACGCTCGAAGAGTGAGCTTCCGCGAATTTCTGGGAAATGCGGCGACCGTGACGCGGCTGCGGGAGAGCGTACGCACTGGGCATTTTCCCCAGGCGATGATCCTGGCCGGCCCGCGGGGGGCGGGGAAGTACACGCTGGCGCTGATGCTGGCCCGGGCGGTGAATTGCCTGAACCCAACAGAGTCCGACGGGCTGCCCGATTTCTGCGGACAATGCCGCAACTGCCAGCGGATCGGCGAGGCCGCCAATCTGGACGAACGGGTGGCCGAAGCCGTGGCGGCGCGGGAGGAAATGCGCGACGCCGACAAACGCGAGACCCGCATCCTGGTCCAGACGCATCCGGACGTGATCATCGTCCCGCCCGATCCTCCGCAACTGGTCATCAAGATGGGGCAGGTGCGGCAGGTGATCCACGCGGCGTATTTTCGGCCGCCGGTGGAAGCGCGCCGTTCCTTCTCGATCTTCACCACGTCGGCATTCATGATTGAGGCGGCCAACAGCCTGCTGAAGGTTCTTGAGGAGCCTCCCGAGAGCACATCGCTGATTCTTCTAAGCGAGAACCCCCAGGAACTGCTGCCCACGACCCGGTCGCGAGCGGTGCAATATACGCTGGGAGCGCTACCGGTACCCGAACTCGAGGCATTGATTGCGGCGCGCCGGCCGGAGCTCCGGGTTCAAGACCGCGCACTCGCGGCCCGCCTGGCGGAAGGCGCGGCAGGCCGGGCGCTCACCATTGACCTGAACACCTATCTCGCCAGCCGGCAGGATGCACTGATCATGATCAAGACGGCTTTGCGCGAGCCGGACTATTCGCAACTCTTCCAGGCTACCGAACGGTACCGCGGCGGAGCCGACGGCCAGGAGAAGACCATCGGTCTTTTGCGAGCCATGGCCCGGCTGCTCGAAGATCTGCTGCTGGTGGTGGCTGGTTCGCCGCAACTGGCGCGCAATATCGATCTCGGCCCAGAACTGCAGCGGCTGGCCTCGGGCCTGACGGCGGACTGGATCGATGGAGCGGCCAAGGCGCTGAACGACGTGGAACAAGGCATGCGGCGGAACCTGCTGCGGTCGCTCTCTCTGGATGCGATGGCGGTGGGCCTCGAACCGTTATGAGCGGAACGAAGTACTTCCTATTCACTCTAAGGAAAGCTCACGGCTGATTTGCCCGGGGTCCCGCTGTAAGCAAACTCCATCCCAATTTTTTCCTCACCTAAAGAATGCAACTAGCGGTAAAATCCAGGCATCTTTGCAGTACAAGCAATCAAGGGCGACTGGTCAACAGCAGACAGATTGCAAGGGCGTCGCATCTCGGCGCCCTACCCAGGTTGTCCCGGAAACGTCGTCAGCGGGAGTGTCGTTGCACCCCGGCTGTCGAGGGAGTTCCGGGGCACCGCCACCTGTTGCGCTTGATCAAGACAACATTCCTGAAACAGGGGCATGTTGGAATGAATTTTCCCGTTCAAAGGTTTGAGCCCGGCAGTCAGGAAGGACACCTCGAAATGAGCAGTCAGGCGGTTTTCCCCCCCGTAGGCGATACAAGGGGCACATCTGCCCTCGCCCCCGCGGTACACCGCAAACGTCCTCGAAGCGCGGTGGCGCCCACACCGCTCCGCTACCCGGCCTATGCCCCCGAGGGGGACATTGCCCAGCGTCAGGCGGAGCTATTTTATCTGCAGAAGCAGATCCAGTCACAGACGCCGATGGTGATCGTGATGGAAGACGGGGAACTGGTGGAAGGGCAAATCGAGTGGTATGACCGCCACGCGTTGAAGGTTCGGGGGCGGCACCGGACGCTGGTCTACAAATCCGCCATCAAGTACATGTACAAGCTGGGCGAGGGCGGGCAATGAGGTTTCGCCGCCCTCCCAGTATTGTTGGCTGGCCCTAATCCGGGGCTGGGTCATGTCTTCGCGATTTAATGGGGCAAGGAGCGGGAGATCGGGATCCCTCTTCGTGCATCGGTTCGCGCCAATGATCTTTCCAAAAACTACGCCTTCCGGGCCGCCTTCCGCAGACGGTCGCGAATCGCCACCCCGATTCCTTGATGCGGCGGCACCGGGCAGAGCACGATTGTGCAGCCCTGAGCATCGAGCCTGCGCAGGCCGGCGTACAGATCCCGTGCCATTTCTTCGGGAACCGACCAGCGGCCCCAGGGGAAAATCGTCGCCCCAGGGGCGTCCGGAATTTCCAGGCCGGCAGGCAGCATGATTCCGACGCGTTCGCGGCCATGAAGAGCGGCAAGAGCAGCGAGTTCCGCAGGGAGTTTGGCGGCGGGCGCATCGACCAGGATCAGGCGCGCTCTGGGAGCGTAGTGGCGCAGTCCCACTCCCGGCGCCGGCAAGGCATGCGGCTCACCGGCGGGGTGTCGCCCGGGCCGAAACAGTTCGACTTCTCCGGCCGCCCGGCGGATCTGTTCCGCGGTGATCGCGCCCGGCCGGTAGATGACCATGGGCGATTGGCAGGGATCGAGCACTGTGGATTCGACGCCCTGGGGGGCCGGGCCGCCGTCGAGGATTGCATCGATGCGGCCAACCAGATCTTCCAGGACGTGATCCGCAGTGGTCGGGCTGGTGCGGCTGAAGGTGTTGGCGCTGGGGGCGGCAATGGGGACCTGCGCGCGCCGGATCAACTCCAGCGCCACGGGGTGGGCGGGCATGCGGATGCCCACCAGAGGACGGTTGGCCGTGACGCTGTCCGGCACCGCCGCCGAGCGCGGCAGCAGGAGGGTCAGCGGCCCTGGCCAGAAGGCGACCATCAGCTTACGGGCCTCTTCGGGGATGCTGGTGACCAGTAGTTCGATCATTGGGTTCGCCTCTACCGGCCCGGCGATGTGCACGATCACCGGGTCCCACGACGGCCGCTGCTTGGCAGCGAAGATCTGCGCGACGGCGGCGCGGTCGAGAGCGTTTGCGCCCAGACCATAGACGGTTTCGGTGGGGAACGCGACCAGCCCGCCTGCGCGCACGATCCCGGCCGCGCGATCGAGCGCTTTCTGAGCCTCGGGGGCATCGAGGCGTTGGAGGTCGAAAGCAAGGCGCAGGGTCTTCACTGTTGTTATCTTCACCCTCCGGCAGGCAACGCGGGGTGCTCGCTTATACTCACAGATCATGGTAGCGGTGGAGACGGAGATCAAGTTTCGCGTCGGCGACCTGGGCGAGCTTTCCCGGCGGCTCGAGCAGGCCGGTTTTCGTGTCGAAACCCCGCGCACTTTCGAGAGCAACGTCCTTTACGATACTCCCGACCGCAGGATGAGGAGCCGCACGGAGATCCTGCGGATTCGCACCTATGGGGGCAAGTGCACGCTGACCCACAAGCGCCTGCCCGACAACGGACCGGGGGAAGACCGCCACAAGCACCGCGTCGAAACGGAGACCGAGGTTTCGGACGGCAAAGCCCTCGCGGAGGTGTTTCAGTCGCTGGGGCTGGTGCCCGCGTTCCGCTACGAGAAGTGGCGCAGCGAGTGGAGTGATGGGGAAGGACATTGCGTGGTGGACGAAACGCCCATCGGCAATTTCGCCGAACTGGAAGGCGAGGCGGCTTGGATCGACAAGGTGGCGGCGCGGCTGGGAGTGTCGCATTCCGAGTACATGACGCTCAGTTACGGGCGCCTGTTCGAGCAATGGCGCGAAGAGCATCATTCTGCGGCGGAGCACATGACGTTCCAGGCTATCCCGGCGGCCTAATAGAACCGGCCCGGCCAGCCGAGCCGGAGTACCACTGGGATCCAGTGGCCTGTCGCAGAGAATTCATTACCAGCATTGGTCGAAAGCAACCGCAAATCCTTTCCCTTCCCCTTCGCAAGCTCAGGGTCAGGGTCAGGATGACAACCCATTGTTTTCATCTGCACGTGCGAGATGCCACAGTCACGCTTTCACCGCGACAGGCCACTAGTTGCCGGCGGAAAGGTTGTAGGCCGGGTCCCCAATTCGCCAGCTTCGGATGTGCCTTCCGCTATTCATGTCCAGCACGTCGATATTCCCATCCAGGTTGTTGAACACTACAATCTCGCTTCCGGTGGCGCTTACCTGCAGTCTTGAGTAGTCCGTTCCCGATTGAGCCGATGCAGTGCCCGGCCGCAACAAGGAGTTAGCGAAAATTCCCATCAGAGCTATGGCTATCAGGGTAAGGACGACCTTCGTGTACAGGTCCACACGCATACGCACCTCCATTAGTGAGCAGCAAAGCAAACTTCAGATACTCGGCGAAGATACAAATGCTGCTCCTAGTTAGACGCAGTTTCGAATCGTCGGTGCATTGAAAGTGGGTGTGTGTCACCGCCCATGCGCGCGTTCTCCTTTCCGCCTCCCGATCCGACCTGCTAGCATTCACCATTCCCTGGAGGTGACGGATGAACAGGCTGACCGGGAAAGTCGCGGTCATTACCGGAGGGTGTTCCGGAATTGGGCGGGCCACCGTGGACCGCTTTGTGGAAGAAGGGGCCCGCGTCGTGGTGGCGGATGTTCAGACGGACCGGTTCAACGAGCTTTCAAGCGCGCACGGCAAGAGCGTCTATTGTCAGAGATGCGATGTAACGGAGGAGCGCGACATCGCCGCAGCGATGCAGTCCGCGGTGGACACGTGGGGCGGGCTGGACATTGTCTTCAACAACGCGGGATCAGGCGGATCCATGGCCTCGATCGACCAGATAAGCGCGGAGGAATGGGATCGCACGCAGGCTCTCCTGTTGCGCTCCGTGGCCCTGGGAATTCGACACGCTTCTACACACATGAAAGCTCACGGCGGGGGCGCCATCGTAAACACGGCTTCGATCGCCGGCTTGTTCGCGGGGTACTCTCCGATTGCATACGCGGCCGCGAAGGCGGGGGTGATGCAACTGTCGAAGGTGGCCGCGGCTGAGCTGGCGCGCTACTCCATCCGCGTAAATTCGATCTGCCCGGGCTTCATCACCAGCAACATCTTTGCCGCCACTTTCGGAGTGGGCGGGGAGATAGCCGCGCAGATCCACGCCGCCGTTCGCGCTGCCTCTCCGTTTGCGCAGCCGGTTGCCAAAGAAGGCTCGCCTTCGGAGGTCGCAAAGGTATGCCTTTTCCTGGCCAGCGACGACGCGGCCTTTGTCACAGGGGAGCATATCGTCGTCGATGGCGGATTGACCATCGGCCCCCGGCACTCGTGGGATCCTGCCACCGCCAGCCCCATTCGGTCGCTCATTGAAAACGTGGTGCAGGGCAACATGCCCGTAAGTCTGGCGGCGCCAATGAAGGAATCTTAGAATGCCGTCAGTTCAGCACCACGATCGGTTCGCGATCCGAAATGTTTACATGCGCTTGTGTTTTTCCTCAAAACGTGCGTAGTATGGCTGCTGCCGTCCGCAGCATGTAGCTGCTGCCGTCCTCAGCAGTCGTTTTCCTGAATGCAATCCAGCGAGGCTCCCCATGCGCCCAGAATTCCTACGCTCGTTTCAGTGTCCGTCAAAGGTGAATAATCACCAGCCGCACCCGCGCACCCCTCTCGTCCGCTTGTTGCTCTCCTTCGCGATGCTCGCGACCTTTGCCTGCGCAGGCGCGCTGGCACAGGTCAAAGACTACAAGACGATCGTGGTCTTCGGCGATTCCCTCTCCGATACCGGCAACGTTGCCCATCTTACGGAAAGCCTATATACGATCCGCCTTCCCGGCCCGCTGATAAACTACACCGACGGCCGCTTTACCGACGGTTATGACACGAAGCCGGCCGCGGGAAACTATTCAGGCACTTGGGTTGAGCAGTTCGCCGCCTCTCTCCCCAGTCATCCGAGAGTCACAGACTCGCTGGATGGCGGCACCAATTACGCCTACGGGTTCGCGACTACGGGTAGCGGGACCAGCACATTAGCCTTCGGGCCTGCAAATTTGTTTCCCGTCCAGGTGGAGAACATCGGCCAGCAGATCACGGATTACCTTTCCACCCATCCGAAGATCAACAATCGCACACTGTTCATTGTGTGGGGCGGCGCCGTTGATGTTCTCTACGCCACCTCGCCCACGGATGTGATCAACGCCTCCTTCCGCCAGGTTCTGAACATCCAGCGCCTGATCGACGCCGGTGCGACGCAGTTCCTGGTCGCAAACGTGCCGCCTCTGGGCCTCATTCCGCGTCTGAACGGATCCCCGACGATAGCCTCGTCTGCGAGTGAAGGAGCGGCGCTCTTTAACAGCTACCTGAAAACCGGCGTGTCCGTACTCAAGGATTTCTATTGGTTCAGGCATCTGAAGGTTTACCAGCTGGACACGTTCCGGCTTCTGGACAGCATTGTTGCCGCGCCCTCGGCGTACTCGCTGAACAACGTAAACGCGGCGGCGCAAGGCCAGTTGCTCGTAGACCCCGATACGTATCTGTTCTGGGATGACATTCACCCCACCACGCGCGGACATAACATCCTGGCTGGTTCGGCAACGAGTCTGTTGACCCACTGACGAATGCGCGACCCGCACGCGTGCTTCAACCGAAGAACGTGTTAGCAAAAGAAAAAGGACCCTTGGTCAGGGGTCCTTTTTCTTATGGAATCCGATTGCCGGGGTTTACTTGGCGGCTGCCACCAGGCCCGCCTGCTCGGCCAGGATGCTGGCTTTGTCGGTCGACTCCCAGGTGAACTCGGGCTCGGTGCGGCCGAAGTGGCCGTACGCCGCGGTCTTCTGGTAGATGGGACGGCGGAGGTCGAGGCTTTCGATGATGCCCTTGGGGTTGAGGGAGAAATTTCTCCGGATCAGTTCGGTAAGCTGTACCGGGCTGAGCTTGCCGGTTCCGAAGGTATCGACCAGCACGCTGACCGGCTCGGCCACGCCAATGGCATAGGCGAGCTGGACTTCCGCCTTGTCGGCCAAGCCGGCGGCCACGATGTTCTTGGCGATGTAGCGTGCCATGTAGGCCGCCGAGCGGTCCACCTTTGTCGGGTCTTTGCCGCTGAAGGCTCCGCCGCCGTGCCGGCCCATACCGCCGTAGGTATCGACGATGATCTTGCGCCCGGTAAGTCCGGTGTCGCCCATGGGCCCGCCGATCACGAAACGGCCCGTGGGATTGATGTGATACTTGGTGTTCTCGTCGAGCCACTTGGGGGGAAGCACGGCCTGGATCACGTGCTTGAGGATGTCGGCCTTGAGCTCTTCGTTGGTCACGCTCTCGGAGTGCTGGGTAGAAATGACCACCGCATCGATGCGGACGGGCTTGCCAGTCTCGTCGTACTCCACAGTGACCTGGCTCTTGCCGTCGGGGCGAAGGTAAGGCATTTTGCCGGACTTGCGAACCGCGGTCAAACGATGGGTCAGCTTGTGGGCCAGGGAAATCGGGGCCGGCATCAACTCTTTGGTTTCATTAGTGGCGTAGCCGAACATCATGCCCTGGTCGCCCGCGCCGCCGGTGTCCACGCCCTGGGCGATGTCGCCGGACTGCTTGTTGATGCTGGAGATCACGGCGCAGGTGTTGGAATCGAAGCCGTAGAGGGCATTGTCATAGCCGATGGAGGCGACCACGCCGCGCACGAGGGTCTGGAAATCCACGTAGGCCTTGGTGGTAATTTCGCCGGCAATGACGACCAGGCCGGTTGCAGTCAGGGTTTCCGCAGCCACGCGGCTGTACGGGTCCTGCTCCAGGCAGGCATCCAGAATCGCATCCGAAACCTGGTCGGCGATTTTATCGGGATGGCCTTCGGTTACGGACTCGGAAGTAAAAAGAAACCTATCGCTCAAGTCGCATTCCTCCCCTTGAATAGGGTCAATTTAGATGCTTGTCGTGAATCCCCGGGGCTTCAAATAAGGCGGCCGGCCGGATCTGCAGGGCCGCATTGTTTCGCGTTTCCGCTTCAGGGAGCGCCGGAAGAGCCCACTTTATTGGTGCCGGACTCCACCTGAGGGGCAGACAAACTGTACCGCAAGGCCGCAGCCTTAAAGGTGCATGAATCTATGGTAATGGCTGGCGAGGCTTGCGGCGAAAAAACTCTCAGCCAATGGGGTGCAGGGCGGGTTCGAGGGGGAAGAACAAAGGGTAAACCGCAGTGGATGAGCGAGGAAGGCGGGTGCTTTTGCTGCGATGGCGGGGAATGGGAACTTACGCAAACAGGCGCACAACCCACGTCCGCACGGACACATACGCCTCGTGGAGCCGGGACGTGGCGGGACTATCCGGGAGCACGTCCCCCCACCAGCCGGCGCGCATGCCGTAGTAGCGCACCATCAGGAAGCCCGCCACGGAGACGAGAAGCACGAGAATCAGCGCGCCCAGCCAGCGCAGCCTGAACTCGGCGGCCTCGCGCCGCTGCAAGCGGTCTTTTCCCACGTTGGAGGCAAAGGCGGTCCAGTCGTGTTCTTCGACGATCAGCCCTGAGGCGGCGTAGGCCTTAAGGAAGCGTTCGGTCCAGTCGTGCTGATCGAGGCCGATAGCGCCCGCATATCCGCGGACAATTCCCTTGTTGAGAATGCCTCCGGGAAGTTGGCGAAACTTCTCCTGTTCCAGCGCAAGCAGGTGATGCTGGCTGATCTTGGTAATCGCGGTGATGTGTTCCAGCGCGATGCCGCGGGACATCCGCTCCATGCGCAGGTCTTCGCCAAAGTTTCCCATCGGATTCAACCCGAGTGGCACAACACCCTGTGGAAATTATCCCTACGATAAACCCGCTCCGACGGATAGTCAAAGCCAGACAGCCATTCTTTTCTGGTTTTTACCATATTTTTCCGGCCGCGGTCTGCGTCCCGGGACGGGATTTCATTGATGACCATGGTTCCCTGGGATGTTGTTACTAAATTGTAGCTGCCGGAGCGGGTGCCGCTCGGGAAATCGTCGCCTCGCCCCGGCTGCTAACCTGAAGCGTAGGCGCCGGCCGACATAGATGCGGGAGCCGGCCGGAGGCGGAGTCAGGAATGAACAAGCTGGTGTTCGCCAATCTGCTGCATCGCCCCATGCGCTCGCTCATCAGCGTGCTGGCGGTCGCCATTGAAGTGATCATGATCCTGTCCATCGTGGGCGTCTTCATGGGGATGCTCAACGACAACAAGACGCGCACCAACGGCATTGGCGCCGACCTGATGATGCGCGCCTCTAATGCCAGCGCGATGAATGGGGTGGGCGGAGCGACCATGCCAGTAAAGTTCGCAGAAGTCCTCCGCCGGCTGCCGCATGTCGCGATCGTGTCGCCGGTGAACATGCAGTTGAATACGGCCGGCTCGGTGGAGACCATCTTCGGAATCGATTACCCCAGCTTTAACGCTTTGCGGCCGTTCACCTTTGTCCAGGGCGGCCCGTTCCAGGGTCCTTACGATGTGATCATCGACGACGTGTTCGCCCGCAGCCGAAAGGGAGGCTACCACGTGGGCGACAAGCTGGAGATGTACAACCACGACTTTCGCATCTCCGGAATCGTGGAAGCCGGCAAGGGCGGACGGAAACTGCTGCCGCTGGAAACCATGGGCGAACTCACCGGCTCGCTCGACAAGGCATCGATCTTCTACATCAAGTGCGACGACCCAGCCAACGACCAGGCGGTCATCGATGAGATCCACAATGTCCGAGGCCTGCAAGACTACCCGGTGTGGACGATGCGCGAGTGGCTTTCCATGATGACGCCGGAGAAACTGCCGGGATTCAATGTCGCCCTGAACATCGTGACCGGAATCGCGGTGATCGTGGGGTTCCTGGTGATCTTCCAGTCCATGTACACGGCGGTCCTGGAGCGGACCCGCGAAATCGGCATTCTCAAATCCATGGGCGCCTCCAAGGTGGCCATCATGGGCGTGGTGCTGCGAGAGACCGCGGTGCTGGCGGTGGGCGGTGTGATCCTGGGCGTGGCGAGCACCTTCGGCGTACGGGTGCTGTTGTATCACGTGTTCCCGACGCAGCATTTTGAAATTACTACGCTCTGGATTGCCCAGGGCGCAGCCATCGCGTTCGCCGGATCGCTGCTCGGCGCCCTCTATCCGGCCTTCATGGCTGCGCGCAAGGACCCAATCGACGCCCTGGCCTACGAATAGGCGGAGCTAACGCGCCCCGGCTTCGCGAGAGTCGGGCGGCGGCAAGGGGGGAAGGCAAGCACCCGGCCTGGGCGTCGCTTCCCACCGCGATTCTGTATAATCTCCGCAATTTTCAGGAGACTTGCGGGCTTGCGTTTAAAAGACGGGGGAGTGTCGAAGAAGGGGTTCCGTCGACACGCGGGGAATGGCTTCGGCCTCCCGGCGCGCGATCTGCGCACACTGCGCGCGCTGAAGACGCCGGCGCGCATCCAGCGTTTCATTGACGACCTCACCTACCAGTACGCCGATACCGCGTGGTCTCCGCGGCGCGTTCTCCGCGAGCGCACGGGCCATTGCCTGGAGGGCGCGCTGCTGGCCGCTGCCGCCCTGCGTGTCAACGGCTATTCGCCGCTCATCATGGATCTGGAAGCGGTGCATGACGACGACCACGTCATCGCGCTCTACCGCGAGCACGGCCTGTGGGGAAGCATTGCCAAATCGAATTTCGCCGGGCTGCGCTTCCGCGCGCCCATTTACCGAAGCCTGCGCGAGCTGGCCCTCAGCTATTTCGAGCACTACTACAACCTGCGTGGGGAACGCACCCTGCGCTGCTATTCGCGCCCTGTAAACCTGGCGCGTCTTGACCGGCGCGACTGGATGAGTGCGGAGGAGGACGTGTGGTTCGTCCCCGATGCCCTGATTGCGGCCAGGCATTATCCACTGTTCCCCCACAAGGTAGCGCGCGCATTGCCGCGGCTGGACCGCCGCAGCTTCGAAGCCGGAATGCATGGATGGGTGCGACACTGACGAAATCTGAATACGTATAATCCGGCCATGCAGAAAGCCGACACCAGCCCCGTTCGACCGTTGGAAGACCAGTATGCGACGGTCAACGGTGTCCGCCTCCATTATGTCGAGTCTGGCAGCGGGCGGCTGATCCTGTTTCTGCACGGCTTTCCGGAGTTCTGGTACGGGTGGAAGAACCAGCTCACGGAATTTGGGCGCAGTTATCACGCGGTTGCGCCGGATATGCGAGGCTACAATCTCTCCGCCAAGCCTGCCGCCATCGACGACTACAAGGCGCATCTCCTGGTGGAAGACGTTCGCGCTCTCGCAGAGGTGCTGTCGCCGCGCGAGAAGCTCATCATGGTGGCGCACGATTGGGGCGGAGCCATCGCCTGGAGTTTCGCGGCCGCATACCCAGACCGACTGGAAAGGCTGGTCATCATCAACGCCCCGCATCCGGCGGTATTCGCGCGCCTGCTGGTTTCTGATCCGGAGCAGCAAAAAGCGTCGAGCTACATGCTGCTGTTCCGCAGCGACAACGCGGAGAAGACACTTTCCGAGAACAACTACGCGCTGCTGGTGAATGCGGTTCTGGGCGAGGGCCTGAAAACCGGCGCCTTCACGGAACAGGACAAAGCGGCATATCTGCAGGCCTGGTCACAGCCGGGCGCACTGACCGGCGGTTTGAATTATTACCGGGCGGCCAGAGTGGGTCCCCCGGCGCTGGGCGGCACGCGGGCGGCCGGTTCACTTGCGTCTTCCGACGTCGCCCGGTTGATTGTCCGGGTGCCCACGCTGGTGATGTGGGGCGAGAAAGATACCGCACTTACCATCCGCAACCTCGACGGGCTCGATCGTTTCGTTCCCAACCTCACGGTCAAGCTGTTCCCCGACGGTTCGCACTGGGTGGTGCACGAGAAGCCGGAGGAAGTGAACGCGGCGATCAGGGAATTCATTGAGAGCAAGTAGATTTGCGGGCTAACATGCCGGCTTGTCATCCTCACGCTGACGGTGAGCCTCGCGACGGGGAGGTGGAAGGACCTGTGTTGCTTCTCTGTTTTGCACGTATAGAGAGCTATTGAGCCGGGTGGCGCGCGATGGTGGTGCTATCCAGGCGGTTATGGGCTTCGGCCCACTTGCTTACGCGATCGTGGGTTTGTTCAAGCATGGCTGCGGCCAGGTGGGAGGCCAGCTCGTCGCGGCGTTCGGAGAGCTCGTCGCGCTTCGCCGGGCGTGTCTCGAAACTGGCGGCCAGCGACATCCAGTAATAGGCTTCGGCGTAGTCCTGCGCCACGCCTTCTCCCGACTCGTACATGCTGCCCAGCTCGGATTGGGCGAAGGTGACTCCCTGCTCGGCGGCTTTTCGGAACCAGGCCGCTGCCTGCGCGGAATCGGCGGACACGCCGACGCCGAAGAGATACCCCGACGCGAGCCTGCATTGGGCGATCAGATTGCCGGCTTCGGCGGCCTTGCGATACCAGCGCATGGCCTCCGCGACATCCTTCGCGGCGCCCTGCCCGGTGGCGTACATGTCGCCCAGGGCCAGCTCGGCGGTCTGGTACTGCCTTTTCTCTTCCGCCTTGCGGTACCACGCAATCGCGGTCGCCCTGTTGAGCGGAAGCCCGTGGCCGGTCTCGTATGCGCGGCCGACGGTGAACTGGGCGTCGGGGACGCCATGCTCCGCCGCGCGCTGATACCAGCGCAGCGATTCGGCTTCGTCGGGGGCCACGCCCAACCCGTTGTGGTAGGCCACGGCGAGGTTGTACTCGGCTTCTGCTACGCCTTTGGCGGCGGCCATGCGGTACCAGGCCAGGGCCTGGGCGATGTCGAACGAAACATTCTGGCCGGAGGCGTACTCCATGCCCAGCCTGAACTGGGCCTGAGGATCGCCGGCAGTAGCCAGCTTCTGCAATTCGGAAATGCTCTGGGCGAAAAGGGCGGTGGAGGTTGCGAGGAGAGTGAGGCTCAGGATCGTGATGGGCGAACGGCGCAGGACGGGCATAGAGTGCTCCCGGGGAAGGCCGGCAACACCTCCGGTGTGGCGGAGACACTAACGATGCGGCGCGCGTGCGGAGCGCATCGACGGGTTCCATTCCTTCGCCTCTGCGGGCGAATTGAAAAACCTGGTGCTGACGGATTAAGCGGAATAGTACATCCAAATCAATCACGAAAAACAGCACAATTTTTGAGCCGATTGGCGCATTTTG
This sequence comes from Occallatibacter sp., assembly GCA_036502905.1. GTDB lineage: Bacteria > Acidobacteriota > Terriglobia > Terriglobales > Acidobacteriaceae > Telmatobacter. Next base: position 27,408 of record DASXXV010000149.1, read on the forward strand.
CGATGCTATGGGCGTAAGTCAAGGGGAGTGAAGAAGCTGGCGAGTGGCGGGAGATTGAAGAAATATCAGCCTGCAATTGGAACGTCGAGATCACGAGTGCGGAATTGCAGAGCCGCAAACCACAGAAGGTGCAGGGGCGGCGCGGTGCCCCTCACATCAGGATCAGGCCTTCCCTGTACCCGCGGGTGACGGCCTCGGTGCGGGTGGCGGCGCCCAGCTTGTTCAGGATGGAGCTGACGTGGAACTTCACCGTATTTTCCGAGATATGCAGGCGAGAGGCGATCTCCCGGTTGCCCGCTCCCTCTGCCATCATGGCGAGCACTTCGGTTTCGCGTTCGCTGAGCGGCTCGCCAGGGGGGAGCTCGTCTTCGCCGGTCAACTCAGTGGAGGCGGGCAGCAGAAGGTCGAGGATCTCGGGAGAGAATACAGCCAGCCCGTCGTTTGCCGCTTGGGCGGCGGCGGTAATTTCGCGGGGGTGGGCGTCGCGCGCAATGACAGCCCTCACGCCGGCCTGCAGAGCGCGCAGGACGTCGGTGCGGCGCACCGGTTCGAAGAGAATGACAAATGCCGGGGGCGCGGCGGGATCGGACACGCCTTGCAGGAGGCCCGAGACGGGCGTGTCACCGACGTCCAGAAGAACGACGTCGGGGGCGAACTGGCGAAGGGCGGCGAGCAGGTCGGCCGGGCGGCTGCCCGCGCCGGCCAGCTCGAAGCGTGGGTCGGACTGCACGATGGCCTCGAGCCCCGCACGCGTGACGGCGGACCGAGCCCACACCAGGACGCGGATCAACCAGCCTCCCGGGATCCCCGCGGACAGGTCTTCGTTTCGAGGGTGGTTGCGTAACCCGCGGTTTGGAGGAAGTCGCGCACCGCATCGCTGGTGACGGCGCAGCCGAGGCCTTCGACAATTGCGCTGTTAATGCCGATCACGTTTCCCTGCGCATCGGCCAGCGGCCCGCCCGAATTTCCCGGCGCGAGGCGGATATCGGCGAAGAGGAACGGCCGCCTGCCGGCGGGCCGATGAAGGATGCCGGTACTTACCGCTTGTTCTCCATCGATGGGATTGCCCACTGCGATCACCAGTTCGCCGGCGCGGAGGTCGCGGGCGCTGCGCACCGAGGCTGACGGCAGGGAAGGCACATCGACCGTGAGCGCGGCCAGGTCATGCCGCGTGTCGCGCGCCACCAGGCTGCCCTGCGCGCGCCTTCCATCCGCGAACTCGACCTGGTGGATGGGCGAGCTCGCTACGTGGGCATTGGTCACGATCAGTCCTTCCGGCATCCAGATGACGCCCGAGCCGTGGGATCCGTGGCGGCCCGTAATGCGCACGGTGACCTGCCGCAGCCAGCCGGCGACGGAGGCCACGGCATACCCGATACTGATGCTGGATGAAGTGCCCGGATTCATGAGGGGCCCCTTTGGTTCTATCTCTCTGACTGTGTGAACTCGTTCCTGAACATGGGCATCCCAGGTCTCCAACCCCCCCGGCGACGAGGACCTGTCGCCGGGGACCCGTACCGAGACCTGGGGACCCCGGGGTGGTGATCAGTTCCGCGGCTTTTCGCCGAGGGTGATGGAGAGTTTGACGAGTTGGCCGCCCCGCACCACGTCGAAAGCGATCGCCTTGCCCACGTATTCGCTGTCAAGGAACGGCTGCAGGCTCTGCACGGCGGGGGTGGGCGTGCCCTCCGCCGCGACGATGATGTCGCCCAGCATCATTCCGTCCTTCTCCGCCGGGCTGCCCTGGGCCAGCGCCACCACCAGCAGTCCGCGATCGGCCGGGAGCGCCAGCGACTGGCGGGTGCCCTCGGGAAACGCGACCGGCTGCATGCCCACGCCGAGGTATCCGCGCGCGATCCGGCCGCGCTGAACGAGCTGATCGATCACGCGGTTTACCGTGGCGGCGGGGATGGTGACGGCCGAGCGCCGCGGGCCCGACGTGGCCATACCGATGGCTTCACCGCGCGCATTCACTATGGGTCCCCCGGAGAATCCGGTGAACGGATTGAGATCCAGTCTTAGCCAGCGATCGACGCGCGCTCCCTGCCATGTCCGCCACGGGCCGCTGATGGCGCTGATGGTTCCGCAGGTGGCAGAAACGCCTTCGTCCGGGCGGCGGCCCACCGCAAGAACGATATCGCCGACGCGCGATTGTGATTCATCCGCGATGGCAACGGGACGGATCCCGGGGACCTCGAGAATGGCAACGTCGGTGCCGGGATCCCGGCCGGCCACGCGCGCCTTGAGCTTGCTGCCGGAAGGAAGAAGGACTGTAACTTCATCGAGGCCGCGAATGGTGTGCTCGGCGGTGATGGCGATTCCATCGCGCCATATGGTGCCGCTGACTCCTTCGCGTCCGCCTTCGAGCACGGTGATCACATAGGAGCCGGCGCGCTCCACGGCGTCGGCGAGTTCAGTTGAGAATTGCACCAGGGTATTTGGCATGATCAGCTCCGGCGGCGTTTGCCGCTGGAGCTACATTGCGGCAGAGGGGAGGGAGTGCGCATCCGCCGGATGGGTATGTGCGCCTGCCCGATCGGGTGGGGCGCCGTCGGGTTGAAGATCCGGGCAGGAATGAATTGGGGCTGCGAGAGTTTGTGGTCTCCCACCCTTGCGACAGGAAGAAATCGCAAGGATGGGGCACGGAAGCTGCAGGGGCGTCCGAAGGCTGAAAATGCAGACGTGCGAAAAATGGGTGTGCTCAGTCGGCGAGGGCGCCGAGGGCTTTGAGACGGGCCTGCGCGAGTACATACGTGCTGGCGGGGGCGATGCGGCCCTCGGGCTTCTCCACTTTTCTGAACGCCTCGATGGCAGCGTCGTTTACGCCGTATTGTTCGTAAATGCTTCCGAACACAAACCACACCTCCGAGTTGGGCTCGGACAAGTTGGCGACCGTCATCGCCTTCAGTAGGGCATCGCGGGCTTCCGCATTCTTGCCCTGGGCGGCATAAACGCAGGCCAGGGTGTGCATTTCGGGGAAAGTGGAATTCTTGGTGAGTAAGGCGCCCTGTTGAGCGGCCGCGGCGCTGTCGGCATCCGCCTTGCCGTCGAAGAGCGACATCCACGCCAGGTTGTTGTAATCGCCCGCGGCGGCTTTGCCTTTGTCGATGAGGGCCTGTTGCGTGGCGCGGCCCAGCGCGAAGTCGCCCCTGGCCTCCGCATACTCAACTTTGAGGCGCAACAGGAACTCGTCGTCAGGGTGTTTTGCCAGTTGCGCCTCGAGCATGTCGCTCCAGTGCTTCCAGTCGTTCAGCATTCCGTCGGCGGCGCCGGCGAAGCCGAGGGCCACGTAGGAATCGGGATACTTCCTGAGAATTTCGGCTGCCACGGTTTTCAGTTCCGCGCCGTTTTCGGTGGCGAGGTATGCCTGCCCCAGAAGCAGGCCGAGATTGAGCCGCGCATCGTCGCTCGAGGCCTTGTCCCATTGGTCGCGAAGAGACGGCAGCAGGTCCTTGATGCGCAGAGTGGGAGCCACCAGGGAGGCTGCGGCAAGTTTCATGACCGCGGGATCGGGCAGGTCTCCGACGGTCCAGAAGCGGGGGAAGATGGATCCCGCCAGCGGGTCATCGCCGCCGCCCTTGTGCACGCGCTCACGGGTCCAGTCGAGCAGCGAGCGGGCTTCTTTCTCGCGGTGCACGCTGAGGAGATAGAGAACCTCGTTGCCGGCTTCCGAGAGGGTGGTTCCATCGGTGACGACCTTGTATGCGCCATCGTCGCGAGTCACGAAGAACTGCTGCGTTTTGGCCCCCAGGCTTTGCACCGACACGCGATGTCCGCTCTCGTCGTCGCCATCAACTGTGATCTTCAAATTTCCGGCCATGGCGTCCAGCAGTACGCTCGCAGGAACCCCTGTTTGTGCGGCGATGGTGTGCAGAAGGCCACGGCTCTCCGTGGCTTTTTCGAGATTTCTCTGCCATTCCAGGTCAGAGGCGTAGGCATGGCGGGAGAGCACCTCGGCGGCGAGCTTCCCGGTGAAAGTTCCGGTCAAGACGGACACGAAGAGGCGCTGGACCGGGCTGCGCGGATCGGATGCCGGCAGGAATTCGCGCTTCCATGGTTTCAGGGACTTGAACAGGGCGATCTGCTGTGCTAGGCCGGCGGAGTTGTTCTGGCCTTCGACGGCGGCGGAAAGGATCGCGGCAGCCTCAGGATAGTGGCGCAGTTGCAGGAGCTGGCTCCCGGCGGAGGAGAGGGCGGTATTCCTTTCCTGTACGCTCACGCCGAGGTGATCCGCGCGGGCAATGCCCGCCGCCACTCCCTTGTCGCTGCCCTGGAGAGCCACCGAAGCGGAGATCGATAATGCCTGGCGCGCGGGGGAGGAAGGCAGCTTCTCGATCTCCTCCAGCAGTTCCTTGAATTTGCCGGTGTACAGCAGGTCGAACAGGATATTGTCGTCGTACTGTTCGCCGATGGACTTGTCTTTCTGCCTGACCGCGCGGTAGTCGCGGATGGCATCGTCGAGGTGCGCATCGGCGGTGTAGCGCTCGCCCTCGCGATCGAATTCTTCGGCGATGGCGAGGTTGATCTGCGTGTAGGAATCGTCGGGATCGATTTCAACGGCGCGCTTGTAGGCTTTCACCGCGCAATCCAGGTCCGACCCGTGCGCGTATTGAATCCCGATCTCGTTGAACTCGCAGATCCAGCCGAGGGCCTTGAATCCGACAGGGGAATCGGGCTCGAGCCGGGTGGCCTCTCCGGCTTCCTGGCGCGCCCTCATTCCCATTCCCGCCTGCAGAAATGCGTAGGCAATCTGGGCGTGATGCAATCCTTCTTTGGGGTGCTTCTGGATGAGTGCGCGATCGGCCTCGAGCGCCTGGCGCGTTTTGCCGGAGGCGAGGAGCCGGGAGCCAGCCTGGTCGAACATGAGCACGATCATGTCCTGCTTATACGAGGCCAGGACGGCTTCACGGAGCGCGAGAGCCTCGTCCACCGTGTAGCGAGGCTTGCCAGTGTCGAAATGAAGCAGCGCATGGATTACACCGGTCGCATCGGCATGGTAATGCTGCGTCAGCCGGGCCGGACCCATGGCTGTGGTCTTGTCCTCTGGAAGCGCGCGCAAGAGGAACCCGTCGGGCGGGGTGATGGTGTAGCGCCACTCGGTAACGAACGGATGCATCTCGTAGTCGCCCAGGCGCTGTTCGATCGCGCGCCTGCGGTTCTCCTCCTGCTGGGGAGTGAGTTTTTCGCCGTCCCCATTGGGGTCGTTCCTGAACCACTGCGGCAGGCGCAGAAAAATCTCGGAAAAGGGAATGGCGAGGGCGGCATCATCCATGAGAGTGTTGCCGCGCCTGGCGTCCACCATGTCCAGCTTGAGAGCGAATGGCTTAGTCAGGTCCTTGCCCTCTCCATGGCTGACGGCGGCGAGAGATTTGGCCAGGTATTCTTCCTTGGCGTACTTCTCGAAATTGGCTTTCTTCTCCCGGGTTTCCTCATCGCCGAAATCGGAGCGATAGGACGCGTCGATCTCGCCGTGGGTCAGCGATGTTTCCGTGATGTGCGCCGATCCATATTCCGCCATCACCACGTCGCGCAGTTCGGTGAGCTGATCGTCTTCGGGGCGGGCCTCGGGGGTGGGTGTCAGGGCAGTGGTCCTCTCGGCGATGATGAGCGCGCGGCGACCGGCGTCCATCGAGGGGAGCGCGCCCACCTGCGAATATTCCGCGGTTGCGTCGATCCAGAGGGGCTCGCCGCCGGGTGGTGCGGGCACGTAGACGATGGCGTGATCGAATTCATTCATGCCGGGCAGGTCGGGATTCACGTCCATGCCGGGGCCGGTGTCGAGGAGGGCCAGGTTCGCGGGAATGCCGGCGGCGCGCAATAGCGCCACCAGGAATGCCGCCTTGTCCTTGCAGTCGCCGTAATGATGTCTCAACACGTCGGCGGCGGTGGCCGGCTGCAGGCTGGCCTCGCCGAATTCAATGCCCGTATAGCGGATATCCTTGTGCAGGCGCGCGACGATGCGCTCGATGGTAGCGTTGCGATCGGCGGAGCCCGCCGGCAGAAGCGACTTCACCTTCTCCGGATCAATGTGCGCCTCGGCCAATTGCCGGTAGGCGGCGGCCACCGCGGCCCACGATTCGCCGGTGGAGAACTCGATCAATGGCCCGGAGACGTTGCGGGTGGGAAGCGTTATATCGGAGTCGGTGCGGGCCTTCAGATACTCTTGAACGAAGCGCAAATGACGAACACCGCCGCTCACCGTATCGGTGGTGGCTACGGCGGGCAGGAGGTGCACGCGGTATTGCAGCTTTGCATTTTCCGGCGCATCGATCAGCAATTCGCAGTGGATGATGGGCACCGGACGGGAGAAGTCATCGCGATAGATGCCGCCGCCGGAGAAGAACGGCTGCTTATCACTGAGGGTGGTCTCCTCTTCGACGATGGCTCCGACCGCCATGCCGGGTAGCGGCGCCTTGCGTACTCGCGCGTCAGTGTAGGTGTCTTCGCTCTCGTCGTCCGCCGGCCCGTCGGAGATGGTCTTGGGATCGAGGGTGCTCACTTTGCCGTCGGAAGAAATCACGCGGGCCTGGATGTCCGGCTGGTTCTGGTACCACGGCTCCCACCGGGTGCGGGTCTCCGCCCACTCATCGACGCCGCCCTGGGTCTCGATGCGGTAAAGGATGGAGTGCCTGTAAGTGGAGCGGCCCTCGGCATCAAACGTGTATGCGTCGCGCTCGAACAGCACGGTGGCTTCCATGAATTTCTCGGCAGGAATTTTGGCGGCCGCCGCGCGGAGTTCTTCGACCGATGCGCTGAAGGCCCGGCCGGTGAGGGCCCAGGCCGGCTGCTGCTGGCCGCGAGCAAACATGGCGAAGGAGCAGACCAGAAACGCGAAGCAACGGGCAAGAAATGTGCCGGTGGGGCGGGAAAGCATGGTAACAGCCTTTGAAACCGAATAGGGATGGACCTAATCTTATCCCAGTTTTGGATCGTGATTGAGCCGCTCTTCGAACGTGGTGACTATCTCTCTCCGATTGATCCGCTTTTGCCTTCGTTCGGGGGGCGATGGCGGCCGAGGCCGCATCAAAACGGCGATAATAGGGTTTCAGCCAGCAGCAGATAGAAGGAGGACCGGGATGGGTCTGCGTGGGTCATGTTGCGCCATGACAATGCTGCTGTTTCTTGGCTCGCAGAGGCGAGCAAGGGAGTGAACGGCGTGCATGCGTGGGCAGCTCGCGTCCGCGGGCTATATTTCGGCTATTCCGCCGCGGCAACGGATGTTCGCCCGGATTCAGGCAGACTATCGGCCGGGAAACTGCCGTACGGAGACGCGCACTCATTGGGAAAACGGCTGAAGGGTTGGGGATATCCACTCTGGATCGGCCTGGTGTGCGGTTTTGCGGTCTTGCACGCGATCCACCTGGGCGCGGATTTTCCCAATCATTCTCCCTGGAGCTTTGATTTCGCCAAGTACACCGACGAGGGCTGGTGGGGCAATGCGGCCATACGGGCGCACCTGTTCGGGAATTGGTACATGCCTGGCGATTTCAATCCGGCAGCCGCTACGCCAGTCTGGCCATTCCTGGAATGGATTCTGTTCTTCTTCACGGGCGTCAGTGCCGAGGCGGCGCGCGGGCTGGCGGTGACGGTCTTCTTCGTCAACCTGGTTCTCAGCTATTTGCTGCTGCGCGCGCGAGGACCCCGCTGGGTGGGCCTTCTGGCGGTGACGCTGCTGGTCACGAGCCCTTTCCTGTACAGCTTCAGCCGATTAGCGATTCTCGAACCGCTGCTGATGGCTTTGACGCTGGGGGCATTGAATCTCGCGGTCAGGCTTCCGAGCTTGCGGCGGAAGGGGAGCGTATCGATTGCCATCGGCCTGCTGTTCACGCTGATGTTGCTGACGAAAACCACGGCCGTATTTCTGCTGCCGGCGCTGGCATGGGCGATGGTCGCGCCGCTCTGGCGGAAACGCAGGTTGGCGGCGAAGTGCGTGTTGGCGGCCGGGGCGGCCGCTGCCGCGAGCTTTGGCGTGTGGATGGCGCTGATCGCAAGGTTCGACCTGCTGGCCGATTATCGCTATCTTTTCTTTGTCAACAAGTATCAGAAGCCGGACGAATTCTATTGGCCGCTGATTAGTTTCTGGTGGACGATCCGCGGGTTACTGTGGGCCGACCGCATCCTGATTCCGCTGGCCGCGCTGGTGTTGATTGCCGGGGCGCTGGCGTGGCCCAGCGAGTGGAGCCGGAAGCTGCGGCGGAACGTGGTGTTCTGTTCGTCGGTATTGGCGGTGGCCGGGTACATCCTGTTCATGACCTACCAGAACCATCCGCAACCGCGTTACTACACGGTTATCGCTTTCTTCGCGATGTTCATGGTGGTACTGGGCATCGAGGCGCTGGTGGGCGCGGCGGGAAACGGAGCGGAAGCCCCGGAATTCGCGGCGAGGGACGGGTGGAATCGATTCGGCGGCGCGGCCCTGGGGTATGGATTCGTTGTGGCCGCGGTGCTGGGGGCGGGCGTGAACGCGGAGTGGACCCTCGATTACGCATTGCACCCGGAGTACACCCTGGTGCCGGCGGTCGAAAAGCTGACGCGCTTTGTCGATCAGCATCCCAACGGGAAGCGACTCCTGCTCTCGACCAGCAGCGATGAGATCACGATGATCTCGCATCTGCCGACCATCTGCGACGACTTTGGCACGCAGGATCTTGAGTCCAAGCTCAAGGAGTACCAGCCCGGCTGGTTCGCCACCTGGAACTATGTCGATCCCGGGACGCTGGAAGACTTGCACAATCGCTACTCGCTGGAGCAGGTAGCCAGCTTTCATGCCCTGGATGATCCGGACCGCGACGTGCTGGTGCTTTTTAAGCTGCATCCCCTGGCGAACGGACGGGTGCGTGAACTTCCCGTGGCGGCGCTGCAGCAGGCTTTGCCGGGCGACAGGATCAAAATTCCGATCGAGTGAGTCGCGCTTTCGCGGTCTGCGCTTTCGCGGGTCAGAATCGCGGCCTGGGCAGCAGGGTGGAAGGCGGGACTGGTTACTCCCTGCCCGCGCGGGCATTCTGCTGCTGGCCGAAGCTCACCCGGGGCGGATCGCCGAACGTGGCGGAGGCGTCGATCGCAACTTTGCTCTTACCGCGCTGAACCTGATTCTGCTTCAGGGTAATGGCGCCGTCGGCGATCTGGGCATCCGCGGTCCAGCGATCGAAGTGCGACAGAATCGGGGGCGTATCGGTGTCCTGCTCTTCGCCGACGGAGCCATGCCGCCAGTCAAAATGCAGCGAGCCTTTGGCCGACGCGGCCAGATCGTGGTCGGTGAATCCCACCAGTTCTATCTCTCCGGAGCCGGCGATGGTGTTTCCCGACCAGTTCATTCCGAGGAGTCGTCCCAGGTCGGGGGCGTTCAACTGTTCGAACTGTCCGGTGAGTTGGTAATCCGGCTTGTCGCCGGGGACGAAACTGCCTTCGGCGTGAACGCGTCCCCCGAACAGGCCAGCATCCAGGGAGCGAATCCGGGTGAGCTTCTCCTGAATGGCGATGGATGCATTGGCGTTGTTCATGGAAACGGGCCCGAGGACCAGTGTGCCGGCGTGGACGGCTCCCTCCAGTTCCGGCCAATCCGGCGTGGAGCCCGTCCGGAGGCGTTCCAGGAGGCTCGACAGAAGGGTGCCGGGCTTGCGGGCGCCGAGGATGGCGGCTTGCAGCGCGGCGGCATCGAGCGATCCGAAATCGAGAGTAAACCGAGGCTCACAGGGGGTGTCAGCCGCGCAGGCGCCGGGGAACGCCAGGGTGGCGTTGCCGCGCACGGGACCATAGGCGAAGGAGACCGGATCCCAGCGAAGGCCGGACTCGTCGAAACGCAGAACGGCATTGGAAACTTCCACGGGACTGGCGAGGAATTCCGGTTTCCAGGTGGCACCGTGCAGGGTAATGGTGCCGTTCACGTGGTCGGACGCTACGCCAACCAACACCGGCGTGGGAGTGAGGGTGGCAGATGAGGCGGCTCCAAGGTCCTCTACGACGGGCGCCGGGGCGCGCAGCCAGGGACCGCTGGCCGTCAGATCGAGGGTAGCGGGCGGACCACCAATTTTTTCCAGGTCGAGCGCTTTGGCGAGCCCGGCGATACGGGCCAGCTCGCCCAGGCTGGCCAAGGCTGCTCCTCCCTGAATGCCGACCTGATAGGAGGTCAGCGTAAGCCTGGCGGTCAGGTTCAGGGGCGCGGGCGCCCCCGCCGATAGCGCGACGGTGGCGAAGAGAGCGGAGGGCTGTCCCGGGGCCGGTTCCACGGTTACCCTGGGCAGGAAGACGGGTTTGCCGATTCTGTCCCCGCTGAGGCGCAAGCCAGCGACATTGATCAATCCCGACAACGGGCCCGGGGATGGGGCGCGGTTTTTTGCGGTTTTCGCCGCGGTTCTGGAGGGCGCGCCCGCGGGAGCGGTACGGTTGCCGGCCTCCACGGGCGCATAGCTCATTTTGCCGCTGATGGCTCCGGCGGCCTGCAGGCTGGGGTCGATGCCGTTGCGCAGGGTACGCAACGTGTCGAGCGCAACCTGGGCGGGAACGCGGTCGAGCTCGAGGGTGAGCCGCGGATCGGACCCGTGTCCGGGCAGATTGCCTGTGAGGCGGGCGCGGCCCTCTCCGATGGGGGAATCGCAAAGGAGGTTTTGAGCGGCGCGATCGGAATAGCGATAAGTGAACTTGCACGTGGCGTCAAAATCGATCGGAGAGGCAGGCGCGAATTCGGCACGGTGGACGCCGGAGGCGCGCAGCCGGGTGGTTACGGCGGCTGTTTCGGTGGTGCCGTCGATGTGGATTTCGCCCGTGAGATCGCCGCGCCAACCTTCGTCGCTGCCCAGCAGGAGGCGCGAAAGCTGTCCGAGCTGGGCTTCCCGCCAATCCACATCGAGGTGAATCGGCACGTGGTGCAGGTCGGATGCGCGGCGCAGCCGGCCCTCCAGGCGGACTAACCCGGTATCGCCGAGGTCGAGGCTGACGTCGGTGCGGGCGGGTTGTCCTTTGAGCCGGACGCGCCATTCCTGGGGGTTCTCCTGCCAAAACGAAAGGTCCGCGTTCAGGAGCGAAAAGGGTAGCTTCTCCACGCCGTCCTTGATGTTCAGCCGGGAGTCGGTGGCTTCCAGGTAGGGGAAGGGCATGGCTCCGCCGTTGGCGGCGGAGGATTGGGCGTGCGCGGCGGCGGTATGGAACAAGGACTCGAAATTCCAACGGCCGGAGGGGGTGCGGACCAGGTTGAGGCTGGCCTCGTCGACGCTGATGCGGCTGATCTCCAGCCGGGCCCGCCACCACAAGGGAAGCAGCCGGATGGAAGCCGTTAGGGTGTTGGCATGGAGCACCGGCTCGGAGCCGTAGGCGGGGTCTTCTTCCACGACCAGGTCGGTGATCACGAAGCTGGGCCGCGGCAGGATGCGGAGCTCAACGGAGGAGAGCCGGACGGGCCGTCCCACCGATTCCGAGATCACCTGGGTGATGCGGGCCTTGTAACGCCGCACACTGATGAAGGGAGGCACAATGAGCAGCGCCAGGATAACCGCGATCGCCGACAAGGCCAGCCACACTCTTACTCGACCACGCTGCCGGCCTTGCGGGTTTTCGGTCATGGCTTCAATGGTAGATGCTGGGGCGCGCCAGAAGCTATTGCCAGAGAACAAGTGAACGAGCGAACAAGGGAACTGTGGGTCTGCGCGGTCAGCGGGTCCGCTTCAGAGTGCGGCTCCAGCGGGTCTCGCCAAAGAAATGCACGACCACGTGGCCGAGCCATGACACTTTGCTGGCGATTCCGGTTTCCTCGTACTGGTGCTCGGGGGTCTCGAAAGACCAGTAATTGAATAGGGGCCTCCCCACGATGTTTTCGCGGGGCACGAATCCCCAGTAACGCGAATCGAGGCTGTCGTGGCGGTGATCACCCATCATGAAGAACTTGCCGGGCGGGACCACCAGGTCGCCATCGACAACGTGATTGGGGAAGTCCACGGCCCAGGTCTCGGTAGCGCCGGGCTCCGAGGCCGGGGGAATAGCAGGGAACTGGTCGAGAAAGGGATCGAGATAACCGCTCAGGTTGGAGACGAGGCCTTCGGAAGGTTGCGGCTGGGCAACCCCGTTCACGTAGACAATGCCGTCGCGCAGGTGGAGGTGGTCGCCGGGCACTCCGATGAGTCGCTTGACGAGGAACAGATCGGGCTCCCCGGGCTTGAGGAACACCACGATATCATTGCGCTTTGGCTCGCGATAGTGGACCAGCGGCATCCATTTCGAGGGCGGGGCGAGGGTCACGCGATCGACCACCAGGTGGTCGCCCACCAGCAGGGTGTTCTCCATCGAGCCCGAGGGGATGACGAAGTTCTGGCCGAGGAAGGTGAGGATGAACAAGCCGACCACCAGCACCGAGCAGATGCTGGCGACCGCCTCGAACGGCGTTTCTTCGACTTTCTTTTCGATGGGCGCTTGGGCGGGCGGTTCTTGTTCTTCGGTGGAGGTAGTGATCTTATTCATCCTGTCGCTCGTTTGTGTTCATCTTCAGAAGGACGCCAAAAAATACGGACCGAATGGAGGCGGGGTTCCCGAATAGCATCCCTGAGGGGCTAAAAGTTCTCACTCATTTTGCGGTGTTCACGGCAGGACTGAGTAGTGCCCCGTTACAAAGCAAGCGCCCGATTATGTGTTTCCCCAGCCGGTGAAGTCGTGCCCTGATACAAACTCATCCGGACGAGTTTTCCGCGAGCTGTGCCGTGTTGCGCTTTCAAATGGGCGGAATCGATGGATGCAGAAGAAGCGCAATCAATGGATGACGTGAAAGATGCGCTTCCAGCGCGCGAACCCGGCCAGCCGTGCGGAGAGTTCTCTGTCGTGTCCGAGTCTATCATCCGAGGCTTGCTGGGAATCGGTGGCGGAGGGGCGCTTCAGGGAGAAGTAGATCACCAGTGGGCGGGCGACGATGGCGTCGCGGGGGACGAAACCCCAGAAGCGGGAATCCTTGCTGTGGTTGCGGTTGTCGCCCAGCATGAAGTACTCGCCGCCGGGCACCACGAGCTCGCCGTCGTGCGTGAGGCTTTGCAGCTGGCGCCACCACTCCGGATCGATATTGGGATCGGTGTAGACCGTGGCCGGAAAGTTGTCGCGGAAGGTGTTGGGTGCGGCCGGCTCGAAGGCGGCGTAGGGCTCGGGGAGGTAGACGCCGTTGACGGTGACGTGCCCGTCTTCAATGCGGATGCGGTCGCCGGGGATTCCGACAACCCTCTTCACCAGGTAGGGCGGCTGGGCGTGATGGAAGACGACGATGTCGCCGCGCTGCACATCGCGGTAGGGCATGAGCCAGCGGGTCAGGCTGCCGTCCTTTCCCGCCGGGGCAAAGATCTGCTTGTTGACCAGCAGGAAATCGCCTACCAGGAGGGTATGTTCCATGCTTTCGGAGGGGATCAGGAATGGCTGAAGCACGAACGTAAGCAGAAACAAAGCCACCACGAGAGTTCGCAGCAAAGATGCCGCGGCTTCGGGGAACGTGGGCAGATGCAAGCGGATATGCCCTGGCCAATGCCTGTCGCGTTGCGAAGCATGGCCCGCGGCTTGATCTGGGATCTGGACGGGGGTGGTGCTCATTGTGCCGCCTGCTCCTCCTGTTCCGCCACCACGTCCTCGTCGGCGAAGGGGAGAGTTTCTATTGTATCGCCATCGGCGATGAGTGTTTCTCGCTTGGCAATGCGGGCCAGAGCGCGACGGGCTGCGTCCTGCTCGGCGAGCTTTTTGGTGCTGCCGGCGCCGCGGGCCAGCGGCTTGCCGGGCTCACCATCTCCCCGCAGGCGCACCTCGACGAGGAAGCGCTTGCGATGGTCGGGACCACTCTCGCTCTTGACGCGGTAGACGGGGACCCCGGCGCGGATGGCCTGGAGATGCTCCTGGAGGGCGGACTTGTAATTACCCAGGGCGGCGCCGGAGAGCAGTTCGCGGGCCAGTTGCTCCACCATTTCGGCCATTACGTGGGTGCGCACGAAAGCGCGCACGGGATCCAGGCCGCCGTCGAGAAACAGGGCGCCGATCACGGCTTCCATGGTGTTGGACAAGACGGTGCTCTTGCGGCGCAGGCCGCTGCGATCCTCGCTCTTGCTGAGGCGAAGATGGCGGCCGAGTTCCAGCCGGGTGGCGACTTCCGCCATGTGGCGGCGGCTGACCAGCTGGGCGCGCACCCGGGTCAGCTCGCCTTCGCGCCATTCGGGGTGGAGCAGGAACATGGCTTCAGCAACGAGCAGGCCCAGGACGGCGTCTCCCAGGAATTCGAGGCGCTCGTTGTCGGCGCCCGCAGGAAGCTCTTTTTCGACTCCTTCAAGAAGGCGTTCATTGGCGAGGGAGCGGTGCGTCAGGGCGCGCAGCAGCAACTCCGGGTTCGCAAACTGGTACCCGATGGACGATTCGAGTTCGTTCAGATCTGCTGCCAATTGCTCCCCAGTTGTTCGCGCCGGTTTGCAGGGTACCCAAAAAGCGGTCCTTCATCCCCTTCCTGCGTCAGGGTCTCAGGATGACAAGCTGCATGTGCTTGACGGTCAGGAGTGCCATGCCAATGTTAGCGACGGCCCAGCCGGTCAATCCATGTCCAGCACGGCCCCTCAACTTTAGTTATTAGACGCCGCGAGAGTGTCCGCCGCACCTGCAAAGCTCAATCATTGCGGCTTGGCCGGCGGATTCTGTTGCGCCTGGCCGGGTTTGGCGGGCGGTGAACCGGGCTCGTCTTCGGCGTCATCTTCTTCACAAGTATGGCCTTTGACCGCGTAGGCGGCTTTGACGCCGCGCTCGGCGGCGAGCCGGGTGTCCTGCTCGCCGTCGCGGTTTTCGAGGGCCTGCTTGTACTCTGCCATTGCCTGGTCGCGCTTGCACTCGAGGTCGAGCATGCGCCCGAGATAGATATGCGACCAGGCCAGCAGGCGTGGCTCCCTGGTGGTTGCCAGGGTGGTCTGGAAGCGGGTGATGGCTTCTTCGGCGTGGCCGGTGAGGATGGCGGCGCGGGCCAGGATGAAGTTGGCGCGGGCGTTCTCGGCGGTGGCCTGGAGGGTGTCGGCGTGGACCGTAAGGGCCTGCCGGGCCAGGGCGCTGGCGGTGCCGATATCGCCGGCGGCGAGGCGAGCCTCGGCGAGGTCAAGACCCTCCAGCTTGCGCGGCTTGCTGCGCGACAATACGTCCTCGTCGGCCTGCTTGTCGAAGTCGATCTGACGGGCGCGGTGCACCTGCTGATCCACGTCCATGCCGTAGACCATCTCTCCAATGGAATCCTTGAGACTGGCCGGGTCCTTTTCGAATTGGATGAGCTGGTCGTAGAAGTATTGCGAGAGCACGAAACCCTGGGTCATGTCGTGGTGGACGGCAGCCACGCGGACCGCTTCCTGTTTCTGTTCCACCGCCTGGCGGTCGCGCTGGTAGCGAGGAAGATCGGAGCGCTCGATGCCGGCGGGAATCTTGTAGTCGGGAATGCCTGTATCCATGGTGCGCGCCTCGATCGCCTTGATCAGGCACTCGATAGCCAGAGGCACGGTATCGGATCGGTAGCGAAACTCCATGGGAGCCTCGCGGATTTCTTTCAGGATGGGCTGCATGCGATCTATCGCGTTGGCGCGCGACAGGAGCAGCGGTTCGATCATGTAGTGCAGGTAGGTGTGGCGCACGTCGGCCATGCGGATCTGGCCGTTCACCGGCGACAGCACCACCACGTAATCGGTGCCGTAGATTCGGGCGTTCACCATGCCCGGCGACAGCATCGGCTCAATCACCACGATGAAGCGGCGACCGTCGTAGGTGGCGGCCGGCATCTTCAGGTACAGGTTGGTGCTAAAGATCATCTTGGAGAGGGGATCGTGCAGCTTGGAAATCTCTTCATCGTAGAAATGGTGGATGGTGAGCCAGGTCCCATGCAGATCCACGGCGGCGGCGAAGGCCTTGAGCAGGGGGACGATTTCCACCACCTGGGTGGAATCGGGCGGCATCTCCGCAAGTTCGACCGACGTTTCGAGTTCCGGCGGGGGGGTGAGATAGAGGGCCAGCGAGATGTACTGGGCGACGTCCTTCTCGGTGCCGGTCATGCGGTGCTGCGCGATGTACAGGCACATTTTGTCGCGGGCGTTGCGGGCGTCTTCGCTCCTGGCGAGAGCGGCGTTCACCTCGTCGCGAACGCGCTTGCGGAGCGGGGCGCTGTCCTCAAGGCCCTCGTCGTAGCCGCAGGCATTGAGAGCCGAAGCCATTATGAACACGGGCTCTAAAGGGATCAGGGAGATGGTGGGGCCAGCCGGATCGACCAGGGACGGCGCTCTTTCGCGCTGGACTTGCGGTTTTCCGTTGGAGGATGACGAACCGCTCTGGGACTCGCCGGGGGGCTGAGACTGGGCGGCCATCGGCGGCAGGTTCACACCGAGGCACAGGACGCCGATGGAGAGGACGGCGGCAAATCGAAGCTTACGTAACATGAGAAGACCCTGCCTGAAGTCTAGTTAGACGGGCGGCGAGGGTCAAACGGGATGGAACAGTCAACAGTGGACAGTGATCAGTGAACAGTGCGGGGTTCAGCCGCGCACCGATACACCGGAGAACGACAGGACGGCGAGGCCGCGGACGGGCTGGCCAAAGAATCGGGCGGGCTCGAAGACGCCCGAAACGAGGAGGCTCTCGAGCTGGGAACGGGTGGCTGCGTCGTCCGGGCCGGAGACGATGCGGAAGTCGTAGACCCAGCCCTCGCCATTGACGTAGGCTTCGACCACGACAGGCGCGGGTAGGGCGGCGATCTGGCTGTCGGTGGCGCCGCTGAGAAAATAGCGCAGGTGAGGCGCGGTGGCTTTGCCCAATGGCTCGTCGCCGTTGGCCTGGGCGGATTCGGGATGGGCCACAATGCCCACCGCCAGTATGACGGATCCCAGCAGCAGGACGGCGCTGGCAAAGCCGGCGGCCGCCTGCAAGAGAAACGGTGCCACGGTGTTCTGCCAGGCGAGGTTCAGGGCATGGAAGGGGCTCTGGCGGCGGCGTGCGCGCTCCTGGCTTACCGCCACCCGGATACGGAGGTCAAGATTACTGGGCTCCGGCACGGAGCCCAAAGTGGCCAGCGAGGCCTGAACATTGCGCAGAGACGTCCACTCGGCGGCGCAGTCCACGCATCCTTCGAGGTGGGCGGCGATACGCTGCATCTCCTGCCCGGTCAATCTGCCATCCAGATACTCTGAGAATCTGGCTTTCATTGCACCGCAGCCGATCATCGCGCCTCCTCTCCCAAGGGTATGTCGAACCCGGCATGGGCGGAGGGGTGACCGGCCGGCTTGGCGGCGGCCTGGAGCGCTCCCTTCAACCACGCGCGCCCGCGGACCAGGCGCGACTTTACTGTGCCCAGGTTGACGCCTTGCAACTCCGCAACTTCTTCGTAGACGAAACCTTCTATATCGCGCAGGATGAGGGTGGTACGGAACGGCTCCGGCACTTTGGCCAGGGCCGCCTCGACGCGGGC
The DNA here is from genome assembly GCA_036502905.1 of Occallatibacter sp. Lineage (GTDB taxonomy): Bacteria > Acidobacteriota > Terriglobia > Terriglobales > Acidobacteriaceae > Telmatobacter. Next base: position 44,830 of record DASXXV010000149.1, read on the forward strand.
CCGGTTCTCCTGGTGCACGGCGGCGTCATACGGCGATTCCGACGGATCGACCAGCATTTCCTTCAGCCGGACAGGATGGGCGGTGTCGCCCTCAGTGAATTCCTGCTCGATGGGCACTTCCTGCTGTTTGTGGCGAGCCCACCAGCGGCGCTGGTTGGAAGCTTCCCGCAAGGCAATGCGGTAAATCCAGGTCCGCAAGGAGGATTCCCCGTGAAAACTGCGGATACCGCGGAAGACTTTGACGAACACTTCCTGCGTCAGGTCGGCAGCGTCCGCGCGGTTCTGCACAGTGCGCGCCAGGAGGGAGAAGATGGGGTGGTGGTAGCGGGCAATGAGCCAGGCAAACGCCTCCTCGGAGCCCGCGCGCAACTCGTTAACGAGAGCCGCTTCGTCGGATTGGAGCGTCAGCGCGCTGACCAGATTGCCCATGGTGAGGTCCTGCAAACCAGTGCCTCCCACATTACCGCATCAACCGGACTCTTGGCATCTTCCCGGATGCTCCATTAGCCCAAAAAGCAGCGCGCGGGAATGCCAATCTTGCAGGTTTGCACCAGGTTGTTCCGCTCGCTCTATTGTCTTAGACACCGGGACCCCATGAAAGTGTTCCCGGACACGCAGAACAGGGGACAGTGGATAGTGAACAGTGAACAGGGGACCCTGGCATCTGAACGCTAAAATCTAGCCATGGCGCCTTCGACTGTCACTTCCCCGGTTGTGGTTCATTGCCAGGGCATTCTGTTCGACATGGACGGGATCCTGATCTCGTCGCTGGGCTCGGTGGAGCGAAGCTGGACAAAGTGGGCCAACCTGCGCGGGGTTGATCCGGCCTACGTGTTGAGCATGATTCACGGGCGCCGGGCGATCGAGAGTGTGGCCATGTTGCGCCCAGACCTGGATTCCGGCGAGGAATTGAAGCTAATTGAGGACATTGAGCTGGGAGACGGAGAAGGGATCGTGGTTCTGCCGGGGGTCAAGGAACTGCTGGCTGCGCTGCCGCCGGAACGCTGGACGGTGGTCACGAGCGCGACCGAACGGCTGGCCCGCATGCGCCTGGCGGCCTCGGGGTTTACCGTGCCGGAGCGCATGGTTACAGCGGAAACCGTGAACGAGGGCAAGCCCCATCCTGCGCCTTACCTGGCAGGGGCGGGCCTGCTGGGGCTCGCCCCCGAGGATTGCGTGGTGTTCGAGGACTCGGCGTCAGGAGTGGCGGCAGGCTGCGCCGCCGGCTGCATCGTCGTGGGCACCACATTTTCGCATGAGGCTGAACACCTGGAATGCGCCAACTACCTGGTGAAGGACCTGAGCGGTTTAAGGGTCTCCGTTATACCGGAAGGGCTGTCTCTTCAATTTACGCCGCTGGAACGGTAGCGCAGCTGAGGGCAAATCGGGCCGCAGCGCAGCGTTGTGGCGGATGACATGGCCGGCAGTGGAGCGAACCCGAATCTGGGGCCCTATTCGTTCGCCTCGATTTTGCGGCCGTTCCTGTCCTGTACCGGGCGGGAATTGATTTTGTAGCCCAGCGCCTCAAAGGCGCGCAACTGGGAGCGGCTGATGCTGACCGGCTGTTCGAGGACGAACCAGCGCACCCCTTCGGTGCAGGGAGGCGTAGTAAGTGAGCCCATGTAGGTCCAATAACCGCGGTCGGCAGGCAGCAAGCCGCCGGGATTGAGCATGTCACTGACCTTCTCCGTCTTCCCGGCTTCCGCGGGAAGGTGCTGCCAGAGGGTGGCAAGGGCCGCGTTGGGATCGCCGCGATCCTCGCTCAAACGCACGGCTACCACCGCCAGCTTTCCTTCGGCGCTTTTGTGCACCAAGTGCACATCCATATCGGTGAGCTTGCCGTTGACCTCCTCTTCGGCGGGATGGTGAAAGTGGAACTGCTGGAGGTCGTAGCGCACGCCGTTGGCGACGATGTAGCTTCCGGGATTTACGTGGACGGCGACGGTATGGCCGTTGTTCTCCAGTTCCACGGATCCGGTCAGGTAATGGAATTCGATGGGCTTCAGGGTCTTGTTCAGTTTTGCTCCCCGGATGTCGATGGGAGATTGTTCCTTCCCCTCCGAGCACAGCCGGTATTCGGGATCGAGCCTGCCCCAGCCAAGCGGCCCGGTTTTCCCGTAGTAGTCCCAGTGGGTGTGAGTCGGCGCCGGCTGCGTGTGGGTCTGCGCCGATCCAACGCCCGTCATAACGATCAACAGAGAGAGAAAGGCAGAAAGACGCATCGCATCATCTCCTTTTGATTCGCGGCTTCGATGGGCCGCGGATTCAATTCCCGCTGATTCTATTGAATGGACGCGCCGGGGAGCAAAAGGCGATAGTCCACCTTTTCCGGAAGGAGTCCGCACTCCCACCCATCGTCATCCTGAGGAGCGGAGCGACGAAGGACCTGCTTTTAGGGTCTGGGGTGATGTGCTGACTCTGAGTTGCGGATACCAATCCGCCAGATCTTTCCACGTGGGATTCTTCGATTCAATGAGCGCGATCTTTGTGGTTGAGCGTAGCGCCTGGTTGTGACAATGGATGGGGTGGGAGTTACGGAATGTAACAAAAAGCAGGTCCTTCCGCTTCGTTGCTCTCAGCGTCAGGATGACAAGCTTGCTTTATCTGGTTTCACATGGCCGGAGCGATGGTGGTTTGCGGGGACTGCGGAGGCGTCGAAACGACGCCGAGTTCCTGGTCCTTGTACTGCAACTGGTAGAGCTTCCAGTAGAGGCCACGGTGGGCGAGCAGTTGCTGGTGGGAGCCCATTTCGCGCAGTTGGCCCTTGTGCATGACGAGGATCACGTCGGCGCGCTGCACGGTGGAGAGCCGGTGGGCGATGAGCACGCTGGTGCGGCCTTCGACCATGCGCTCCAGGGCGCTCCTGATACGCAGCTCGGTATCCGTATCGACGCTGGAGGTGGCTTCGTCGAGGATAAGGATGCGGGGATTGTAAGCCAATGCGCGGGCGAAGTTGATGAGCTGCTTTTGTCCCGTGGAGAGGGAGTTACCGCGCTCCTGAACCGGCTCCTCAAACTTGCCGGGCAGGTGCTCGATGAAGTCCAGGACATTTACGTCGCGGGCCGCTTCGACCATGCGCTCCGGGGTGATTTCCTGGTTGCCCAGGCGGATATTCTCCGCGATGGTTCCGGTGAACAGGAAGGGGTCCTGCAGCACCACGGCGAAGTGCTCGCGGAGAGCCTGCAGATTGTGCTCGCGAACATCCACGTCATCGACCAGGATCTGGCCGGCGGTCACGTCGTAGAAGCGCATCATCAGGCTGGTAAGCGTGGTTTTTCCGGCGCCGGTGTGCCCCACGATGGCCACGGTGTGTCCCGGCTCGATGGTGAAGGAAACATCCTTCAGGATCCAGTCGATATCCTTGAGCGCGGCCAATGCGGGATTGGGATTGGCCGTTTGCGCGGCTCGATTTACGGCGGCCAGCTGGTCATCGCTCAGCTTCTGATACGTGAACCACACGTGCCGGAATTCGATGCGGTTGGATCCATCGCCGGGGCGCGGCCGGGCGGGGCTCACGATTTCCGGATTGGTATCGAGGAGGCGGAAGATGCGCTCGCATGCCGCCATGGCCGCCTGGAGGATGTTGTACTTGTCGCTCAGGTCCTGGATCGGCCGCCAGAAGCGTTGCGAGTACATGTTGAACATGGCGAGGACGCCGATGCTTACCGAGCCCGAAAGTACGCCGAAGCCGCCGCGCCACACGACCAGCGCCACCGCGATCACCGAGAGCAGATCGACGGCGGGGTAATACAGGGCGTAGGCAAAAATCGTGTCTTTGAAGGCGATCATGTGCTGGCGATTGACGGACTCGAAGTCGTTGAAGGCGCGCTGCTCGCGGTTGAACAACTGCACCACCGCCATGCCGCTGATGTGTTCCTGGGTGAAGCTGTTGATGCGGGCGATGGCGGCGCGCACGCGGCGATAGCTCTCGCGCACCGAGTTGCGGAAGATGCGCGTGACGAACCAGATGACGGGCAGCACCGAGAAAGCCAGCAGCGCCAGCCACCAGTTGATGCTGAGCATGACGACGCTCATGATGGTGAGGGTGAAAAAGTCATCGACGATGGCGAGAATGCCGCCGGTGAACATTTCATTGATGGCGTCGACGTCCGAGGTGAGCCGGGTGACCAGCCGCCCCACCGCGTGGGTATCGAAAAACGCCACGTGGAGCTGCTGCATATGGCGGAAGATGTCGCGGCGCAGGTCGAACATCATCTTCTGCCCGACCCACTGCATGAGGTAGGTCTGGATGAATTCGAACAGGTATTGGAGGGAGAGAACGACGATGTAGATCTCGGCCAGCTGGGTGATGCCGTGCCATGGATCGGGGGACAACCGGCGGCCCAGCCAGCTCATGTTGGCCCCGGCCCGGTGGGTCATGTAGAGATCGATTCCGACCTTCACCAGGTAGGGACCGGTCACGTCGGCGCTCGACTTGAGGGTGACGGAGATGGCGGAAATGGTGGCTTGGACCCAATAGGGCTTGAGGTAGTGGCCGAGGCGGCGAATCAGGACGGAATCGTAGACCTTGCCGACCGGATCTTCGTCGGGTTTGCGAGCCTCCGGCTTGGGAGCCTCGGGCTTTGCGGCCGGGCTGATTGCAGCCTTCGCCCCATGCCCGTTTTTACCCGGGTCGAACTCGCTTTGTTTTTGCGCTGATTCCGTCATCGGCCGAGGGGCGCGTCTTCCTTTCCTATTGTACGGGCGCGGATGAGGAATGGCCGCATTGGCGGGGCCAGGCGGCCGGCGACGCGCGCGGGACGGTTGTTTCGGGCGCGGGAGTCGTCACCGGGTCCAGGATCTTCCGCGAATCCACGCAGATAGGATGGGGTGGCGCCGCGGAAAGATGATTTGTTTTTCCCCCGCCGGTCGCAACCCAATGCTGCCCCATCATTCGCGATGTTAAAGAGAGACCCGGCGCGGAACCGGGGGGCTGTCGTTCTGGATTCGGATTGTGTCCGGAAAACGGGTCGTTTTGGGGCGATTCCCGCTTAGGCGCGTCAAGCTTCGACCAGCGCGTCGGCGGTGGCTAAATGCCGGTCCAGGGCGTCGATTCCGAGGTCGAGTTCTTCTTTTGTGACGATCAGAGGGGGAGCGATGACGAAGTGGCTGATCCAGGCCTGCTGGGCCACCCCGTCGGCCATCATTTTTGCCGCAATCTGGTCCACAACCAGCGGCTTGCCTTCCACCTTGTCGCGCATGGTGTTGAAGGGCTCTTTGGTGGTGCGGCTTTTCACCAGCTCGACCGCAAAAAAGAGGCCAAGGCCGCGTACGTCGCCAATTGACGGATGCTTCTCCTTGAGCGCCTCGAGCTTCTCCCGGACATACGACTCGAGGGACGCGGCGCGCTCCACAAGGTCGAGGCGCTGCATTTCCTCGATGGTCGCGACCGCCGGGCCAAGGGTGATGGGATGGGCTTCGTAGGTATGGCCGTGGGAGAAGTAGTGATCCTCGAAGTAGTCGGCCAGCTTTTTGGTGGTAGCGCACAGGCCGAGGGGAACGTAGGCGGAGGTGATGCCCTTGGCGGTGACGAGAATATCGGGCTTTACGTTCCAGTGGTCGACGGAGAACCACTTGCCGGTGCGGCCCCAGCCGGCCATGACTTCGTCGGCGATGAGCAGAACCCCGTGCCGGTCGCAGATCTCGCGCAGGCGGGGCAGGTACTCGGGCGGGGGCACGAGCACGCCATTTGTGCCGACCACCGGCTCAACGATCACGGCGGCGACGTCGCCCTCGTTGCGGATCATGTGCTCCAGGTAATCGGCGCAGGCGATGTTGCAGCCCGGATACGTGTGTTTGATGGGGCAGGCGTAGCAGTTGGTCTCGGGAGCGAAAACAACGCCGGGTCCTTTGCCCGCCGGCTCCATGGCCCAGCGGCGCGGATCGCCGGTGGCCGCGATGGAACCGGAAGTGGAGCCGTGATAGGAACGATAGCGGGAGATGATCTTGCTTTTGCCGGTAACCATGCGGGCGATCTTAAAGGCTGCCTCGTTGGCCTCCGTGCCGCTGGTGGCGAAAAAGAACTTTTCGAGTCCAGCGGGAAGGACTTCGAGGAGTTTGGCGCTGAGGCGAGCGCGCGCGGTGGTGGCATACACCGGGCCGACGAAGGCCAGCTCTCGTGCTTGTTCGGCGATGGCTTCGACTACGCGCGGATTCTTGTGGCCCAGATTCACGCACATGAGCTGCGAAGAGAAGTCGAGATAGCGCCTGCCCGCGCCGTCGGTAAACCAGCAGCCCTCGGCATCGACGATGTGGAGGGGCTTCCAGGATTTCTGAAAGCGCCATGTGCCGTAGTTGGTTTCGCGAGTGGTGGCGGATACCTGCTCGCTGGTCAGATCAGGGGAAGTGACAACGTCGCTCATCGCGGACCTCGGGTGGGCTTGGGTAGTGCCAGATCGACATGGTTGGAAGGCATGTCCTGAGCGAAGGCGATCAGCAAAAGCCGACATTCACGAGGGCCAAAGAACCACTGCGAGTCTGGAATTGCCGTGAGAATCCATGCTACGGTATTTATGCCGGACGGAGCGAGGCAGTTTCACCAGCTCACTTGATTCAGTTCGCCGGCCACATCTGACCCAGGGATGACCTAATCCCGAAGGCGATGGACTCGAGTGGAGGCTGCCAAGGGGAACCGCTATCTCCCTCGGAAACAGCGGGACGCAGTAGCCCCTGCTGCTTACGGTCCCGATAGACGTCTCATGGCTTTACCAGCACCTCCAAAACCGGGCGCCCGCCCCAGCTCGTCGATGCCGAAGGTAACGTAAAGAGCGAAAAGCGGAGCTCTCAATTTGCAGCAAACCACTCATTTGTATACCGCTTAGCATCATCCCGCCTTGGCAGCAGCCGATCATTGGTCCTTGCCGTCCCGCAAAGTGTGCGCACGGCAACCGTCCTACTTTTAGACATCCCAAGCTGTAGAAGTCGCTTCCATTCATTTATTCCCGGAGGTCTGCCATGAAGACTTTTGGAGTTATCCTCGCTGTCTCTGCTGCCGCAGTCCTGTTGTTGACGAGCGGCCCGATCCATGCCCAAACCCAGGATGCCGGCTCGGTGGTTCATCCCGCTCCCGCATCGAAGACGATCACTGTCACGGTGACGGAAACCCGGCGCGCCAAGGGGCAGGACAAAGAGGTGTTGATCGCCCAGGCGGTGGGGTTCCCCAACGACACCTGCGATGTAATCACCACCTTCGATGTGGTGAAGCGGTACGAGGAGCGCCAGACCTGGAGCGACGTACGGCAACAGGTGAACATTGTGGTTGACGGAACGGCCTATCCAGCCAAATTCCGGGATTTCGGGTTTTACCCGCTGGGCCTGAATCTTGCCTGCATCGATTTTGTTTCGCCCACCATTCGCGCCAAACTGCAGATCCCTGCTCTGCCGCTGGATGATGACACCGAGGCACCGTCTTTGTCTTATGACGACCAGGAAATCGTGAACAGCGGCCCGGGGACGCCTTTCCTGAACAAGGACGGAGAGATCACCTCGGTTCTGGTGGCGACTCCGTTCGGACCGTTGGAATTCGCATCCGCGAAGGACATTCGCCTTTTCCTCAGCTTTGCGGCTGCGGTTCCGGTATGGCCGTCTCTGCGACAGAGATCGCTTTCATCGATCTGAGGCAGCCTTCGGCGCCCGAGGGCCGGTTGGAGATTATCACTCACGAGAAAAGCCCCGTCGATTTCGACGGGGCTTTTGAATGCAACCAGTTGGATCAGGCGGAGTAGAGCAGAATCCCCGCCGGCTTTTCTTCGGCCGTCTCGTCGGAGCTGACGGGGCGATAGAAGAGCTGGTTTATGTTGAGGTAAACCTCCAGGAACGCCGGCCGGTCGCTGATGTTGCCCGCGATCAGCGCCTCCGAGAGCGGGTCTTCGACGTAGCGCTGGAGCGCGCGGCGCAGGGGACGGGCTCCATAGCTGCGGTCGCCCAGGGTCTTGTCGAGAATCCACTTCTTGGCTTCCTCGGTGACGGCGATGGTGATGGCCTTCTGCGCGAGGTTGGCGTTGAGCTGCTGCACCAGCAGTTCGACGATCTGGATCAAGTCGGCGTCGCTCAGCGACTGGAACAGGATCACTTCGTCGAGGCGGTTCAGGAACTCGGGGTTGAAGGTCTTCTTTACTTCGTTCTTGACCAGTTCCTCCACCTTCTCGCTGACCAGGTCGTCGCGGTCAGACTGGAAGCCGAGGCCCGACTTCTTCTGCAGATGGCGGGCGCCGATGTTGGACGTCATGATCAGGATGGTGTTCTTGAAGTCGACCGTATTGCCGAGACCATCCGTCAACTGGCCGTCTTCAAACACCTGCAGCAGCAGGTTGAACACGTCGGGGTGGGCCTTTTCGATTTCGTCCAGCAGGACCACTGAGTAGGGGGAGCGCTTGACCCGTTCGGTCAACTGCCCGCCTTCCTCGTAGCCCACGTATCCCGGAGGCGAACCGATGAGCTTGGAGACGGAGTGTTTTTCCATGAACTCCGACATGTCGAAGCGGATGAGCGCCTTGTCGGACCCGAACAGGAATTGCGCCAGGGTGCGCGCCATTTCGGTCTTGCCGACGCCGGTGGGGCCGAGGAACAGGAAGGAACCGATGGGGCGGTTGGGCGACTTGAGGCCAGCGCGGCTGCGGCGGATGGCGCGGGCCAGGGCGCTGATGGCCTTGTCCTGCGAGATCACGCGCTTGTGAAGCTCTTCTTCCACGCGCAGCAGTTTCTGGGTTTCTTCTTCCTTGATGCTGGTGACGGGGACGCCGGTCCAGCGGCTGACGACTTCCTCGATGTCCTCGCGACCGACGATGCCGGCGGCGGAGTCGTCGAGGTGGTACTTGTCGCGCAAGGCGCGCAGGCTTTCACGCTCCTTGCGCTCCTCGTCGGAGTAGAAGCGAGCCTTCTCGAACTCGTGGTTGGCGATGGCCGAATCCATGCGGTGGACGATGAACTTGATCCGCTTCTGGACCTCCGTGATCTCCTCGGGCAGCGAAGTCTGGCGCAGCTTGACGCGGGCGCCGGCCTCGTCGATGAGGTCGATGGCCTTGTCGGGCAGGAAGCGGTCGGGGATGTAGCGGTTGGAGTGCGCCACTGCGAATTCGATAGCCGCATCGGTATAGCTGACCGCGTGGAACTTCTCGTAGCGGTCCTTGATGCCCATGATGATCTTGATGGCATCGGCCTCGTTGGGGGGCGGCACCTTGACGGCCTGGAAGCGGCGCTCGAGCGAGCGGTCTTTCTCAATGGACTTGCGGTATTCTGCCGGCGTGGTTGCGCCGATGCACTGGATTTCGCCGCGGCTCAGGGCGGGCTTGAGGATGTTGGCCGCGTCCAGCGAGCCCTCGGCCGAACCCGCGCCGACCAGCGTGTGTAGCTCGTCGATGAAGATGATGGAGTTCTGATTCTCCATCAGCTCCTTCATGATGGTCTTGAGGCGCTCTTCGAATTGGCCGCGATATTTGGTGCCGGCCACGATGAGCGAGAGGTCCAGTCCCAGCACGCGCTTGTCGGCCAGGAACGTGGGCACTTCGCCGTCGGCGATGCGCTGGGCGAGGCCTTCGACGATGGCCGTCTTACCGACGCCGGGCTCGCCGATCAGAACCGGGTTGTTCTTGGTGCGGCGGCAAAGGATCTGGACGACGCGCTCCAGTTCACCGTCGCGGCCGACCAGGGGATCGAGCTGCCCGTCCATGGCGGCCTGGGTGAGGTCGCGGCTGAACTCGGCCAGCAGGCTGGATTCGCGCTGCCGGGCCTGCGCCGGAGCCTTTTCCTGCGTGACGCGGGCCAGCTCGTCGCGAATCTGCGCCAGCTTCAGGCCGCGTTCCTGCAGGATTTCCGAGGCAAAGCACTTCTCCTCGCGTAAGAGGCCAAGGAGCAGGTGTTCCGTTCCAATGTGTTTGTGGCCCAGGCGTTCGGCTTCTTCGGCCGCATACGCCAGAACCCGCTTGCACTCGTTCGAAAGCGGCAGGTCCACCGACGTCGAGACCTTTTCGCGGATGGTGGTATGCGCCTCGATCTGCTTGCGGATCGACTCCACCGACGCGTGCGAGCGCAGGAAGCGATTGGTCAGTGCCTTGTCTTCACGCAATAGCCCGAGCAAAAGATGCTCGGTCTCAATGTAGGGCGAACCGAACTGGCTGGCCTCATACCGCGCGAAGAAGATCACGCGCCGTGCCTTCTCCGTATAGCGTTCGAACATATTGTTCTCCCTTACCCGGGCTCTCCGCCGGTGGTAGCCCGCCGGTTGACCGTTAGCCCAGTGTCTCCGGGTCTCCGGTTTCCGGCTTCGGTCCTGCCTGCTGGCGCCCTCTCCTGACTTCACTGCCCGAGGCCTGCGAAGAAAACTCGGTACTGCCTTCGGAACAGCTCTTTGAGATGGTTTTCGGGATATTGTTTCCCGATTCGCCCGCCGGCACCGACCATGGTGGGGTGAGCTTCCATCTGACCTCTAAAGGAACCCGGAATGGATGGGGAAGTTCCATTTCGGGTTGGTATCCCCTGTTAAGTAGTTCGACTCATTTAAGCCTCGGAACGCTGCTTTTTCCAGGTTCGAATTGTTAATTGTGCGACTTAGGAACGGCCGCCTGCCTCGAATAACCGTCCGCTTTCGAGCCTGAGAACCCGTGTACAGCGCGCTGCGAGCTCCAAGTTGTGAGTTACGACTACCGACGTTAGGCGATAGCTTGCGTGGAGTCGTTGAAGTAGATCAAACACCTGTCCGGACGTGACTTCATCCAGGTCTCCGGTGGGTTCGTCTGCCAGCAACAGCCGGGGATCGTTAACTAGGGCCCTGGCCAGGGCGACTCGCTGCTGCTCGCCCCCGGAGAGCTCTCCGGGGCGATGATCGCGCCGGTCCTCCAAACCAACTTCTCTCAACCAGTTAGCCGCCACGGCCAGGGCCTGTGTTCGACTTTCGCCCCGGGCCAGGAGCGGCATGGCCACGTTTTCCTGCGCCGTGAACTCGGGGAGCAGGTAATGAAACTGCCAGACGTACCCGATGACGCGATTCCGGAAGGCCGCGGCCTGCCGGGAATTGAGCTCTGCCACGCAGGTAGAGGCGCAGTATACAGTTCCCGCGGAGGGGGCATCAAGGGCGCCGAGGATGTGTAAAAGCGTGCTTTTTCCTGCTCCGGACTGACCCACGATGGCTACCAGTTCGCCGGGCAGTACTTCCAGGTTGAGACCGCGGAAAAGTGTGAGCGGACCGCGCGCGGTGCGATAGGTTTTTTCGAGGTTCCGGACATGGATGACGGGCTCGGCAGTGTCAGCCCGCAATTCGGATTCCCGTTCGCTGCGGGTGGCCGGTGCGGCAGCCGCTGAAGGACGTTCCATCATCCGTTAACCCTATTTTATCGTGCCGGGTTGGGTGGTTCCGGGTTGGCAGGGCCCAGGTGTCGGGCCGGCTCGTGTTGATGGGGAGCGAAATCAGATTTGCATACAAGTTAACCGGCGGCGAAGCGATTCGGCACACCACATCGGTGGGGGAGGTGTGCAACTTTCGCTTCAACCACATGACTGGAGGCATGCTTCGCTCGCAGATCTCTTCTAAGCAGTTTTCGAATCCGGCGCCTGCCGGGGACGGAACTGGAAATTATGCCAGTATCCAGATTCAGCGCGCGTTCCTACCGTGAAAATGTCCCGTCGAGACGGATGCGGTTCGGGAATGGCACAGCGGAAAAATGCGCCGGGCTTTCCCTGGACGCAGTGTCAGGGCAATCCGATGGAGCCGATGAATGAGCAGACCCGCCCCAACCGAACACGATGTTTCAGTACCCTCGCCGAGTTCGCCCATTCAGGTGATCATCAGTCCCTTCGTCCGCTTCGCGCAGGTCGAGGCTGCAGGCGGCATCGTGTTGCTGGCAAGCACCATCCTCGCCCTCATCTGGTCCAACTCTCCCTGGCAGCATAGCTATCACACTCTTTTCGATACGCAAATCACCATAGGCTTCGGAAGATTCATGGTGACGGCGAACGGCCACCATTGGATCAATGACGGGCTGATGTCGCTCTTCTTTTTCCTGGTGGGACTTGAAATCAAGCGCGAGTTCCTGATTGGCGAGCTCTCGTCTTTGCGCAGGGCGGCGTTTCCCTTTATGGCCGCATTGGGCGGAGTGATCGCGCCCGCCGTGATTTACATGGCGATTGTGCGCGATTCACAACTTCACCGTGGTTGGGCGATTCCCATCTCCACCGATATTGCGTTTACGCTGGGGCTGCTCGCATTCCTGGGATCCCGCATTCCGATCGCTTTGCGCGTGTTCGTGACCGCGCTGGCGATTGTCGACGACATCATTGCGGTCGCGGTGATCGCTCTCTTCTACACCGAACAGATCCACTTCTGGAGCCTGGGCCTGGGGATTGCCGGAGTTATAGTGTCGTTGACGGCCAACTTCCTGGGTGTTCGCAAGCCGGCCGTGTACGCGACTATCGGCGTGTTCGTGTGGTGGGCCGTGCTGAACTCCGGCGTGCACGCCACCATTGCCGGAATCCTTCTGGCGTTCACGATCCCGGCCCGGACATTTCTGGAAAAATCGCAGCTCCTTGAGCAGGGCCGATGGTTACTGGATCGGTTGGAAGCGGTGCCCCGGCACTCGTTCGAAGAACATTCGATCATTCACACGCTGGAACGCAACGCGGAGTTGGCGGATTCGCCCCTTCACCGGATCGAATACGGACTTCAGCCGTGGATCAGCTTTTTGGTAATGCCGCTATTTGCGCTGGCAAACGCCGGTGTCAATGTGACGGAAAACCTGGCGGGAGTCATCCGGCACCCCCTCAGTTTCGCAATTGTACTGGGGCTGTTCGTCGGAAAGCCCGCAGGAATCTGGCTTTTTTCCTACGTTGCCGCAAAGACCGGGATCGCCGTGCGTCCAGCGGACGTTACGTGGCGGCAGATTTTCGGGGCGGCATGGCTGTGCGGGATTGGATTTACGATGTCGCTTTTTGTCGCCGGTCTCGCCTTCAATGACCACTCTCTGCTCAGTGTTGCCAAGATCACGATCCTCGCCGCATCCGTTTTGTCGGGAATCTGCGGAAGCATCGCGCTGGCCGGACCAAGCGCAGCGCAGATGGAGGAAAAGACCACTGCCCATCTTTGAATCGAGCCTGCGCGGGCAGATTGCGTCAGCGTAGGTCGGTCTTTGCGCCGGCCGCCTCCAATGAAGCAGGCTGGCTGATCCCATCCTCAGACACCCGCATCAGCAGGAGATAGACAGCGCCCGAGACGAAGAATCCGGCGAACCACGCGTAGTCATAGAGGAAGTGCAGCGGCCTGACCGCCAGGCCAACCAGTGCGATGACGATGCCTATGGCCAGGGCCACGATTGCGCGGGGATTGACGCCTTTGGAGTAGTGATAGGCTCCCTCGCGGTGATAGAGGGAGTTCACGTCAAGTTCGGTTTTGCGGATGAGGAAATAATCGCTGACCATGATGCCGGCCACGGGCCCCAGCAGGCCCGAGTAGCCGATGAGCCAGCCGAAGATATACGCGTCGGGGGTGGCCAGCAGCTTCCACGGGCACATGGCCAGGCCGAGGAAGCCGGTGATGATGCCGCCGGTGCGAAAACTGATGAGGCGCGGATAAAGGTTGGAGAAGTCGTTGGAGGGGGAGACAACATTGGCCCCGATGTTCACGTTCAACGTGGCAATCAGGATCGCGACCAGCGCCACGAAGGCCACGACCGGCTGGTGGAATGCGCCGATGAGCAGGATGGGATTCCAGATGGGATGACCGAAAAGCACCGCGGAGGCGGAGGTGGCGGAGATGCCCACGAAGGTGTAGAGAGCCATGGCCACCGGCAGCCCAAAGGCCTGCCCCCAGGCTTGCGCGGTCTGCGATTTGGAGTAGCGGGTGAAGTCCGGAATGTTCAGCGCCAATGTCGACCAGTAGCCGACCATCGCGGTGAGGGAAGGGAAGAAGACGGCGAGGAATTCCCTGGTGGAGTGGAACTGGCTGGGGGTGGAGAGCATGGTTCCGAAACTGCCCGCCTTGATCCTGATCCAGATGAGCAGGAGGGCGGCCATGACGAACATGAAGGGCGCCCCGAAGGCCTGCAGGTGGCGGATGGACTCGACGCCGCGCCACACCACTACCAGGTTCAGCAGCCAAAAGCAAAGAAAGCTTGTCCAGAGGACGCCCTGGTTGCCGGCGAGCGATGGCCAGATGACGACCAGCATTGAATCGATGGCCTGGCCGCCGATCCAGGACTGAATGCCGAACCAGCCGCAGGCGACGATGGCGCGCAGGATGGCGGGCAAATTGGCGCCGCGGACTCCGAAAGGGGCGCGGATAAACACCGGGAAGGGAATACCGTATTTGGCGCCCGCGTGGGCATTCAGCAGCATGGGAATGAGCACGATCAGGTTGCCGAGGAGCACGGTGCCGACGGCCTGTTTCCAATCCATGCCCTTGGCGATGAGCGAGGAGGCAAGCTGGTAGGTGGTGATCTCCATGGACATGGAGAACCAGAGAGCGATGTAGTTGTACAGACCCCAGGTGCGGCGGGCGGGCATGGTGGGCGCCAGGTCGCGGTTGGATAAGGATGGATCAACGACGCTCAATCCGTTCTCCGGTGAGTGGAATGGGTTCTGATTCTGTATTCTGCGCCCAGCGAAGGATCTGTGGTTCCCGATGTGCGATTTGTGAAAGCGCCGCCGAGCTCAGGTGCAACTGCAGATCCTTCGCCTCGCTACGCTCTCTCAGGATGACAAAACGACGGAATGGGGTTACTGACCACGAACAATCGAGTTACTTCCAGGCTCCGCCGCGCGCCTGCCGACGCAGGTAGTTCCCGCGTCCGACCTTCCCCACAAACTCGCCGTTCGACACGATCAGCTCTCCGCGCGAATAAACATCGCGTGCATTGCCTTTGACACGGAAGCCTTCGAACATGGAGTAGTCCACGCGCATGTGGTGGGTCGCGGCGGAGATGGTGTGCTCGGCGACCGGGTCCCAAAGGACGATATCCGCATCGCTT
>DASXXV010000150.1:0-19373 GCA_036502905.1 Occallatibacter sp.
GAGTTTACGCGATTGTTGCTCAGGCTTGTTGGGTCATTTGCGTTGTGCTTGTAGACCTTGAACTGATGAGAGCGAGGATCGAAGCGTTGCAGACCAGATGGGTCCGTCCCAAGCCACAGCGCTCCTTCGCGGTCTTCTTTCACGTCTATAACGGCCTGTGTGCCGCTCTCCTTTTCGGTTTTGTAAACGATGAAAGTTGAAGTCGCCGGTTCGAAACGATTGAGGCCATTGGTGGTGGCAACCCACAGCCTCCCCGCGTGATCGATGAGTAACTGGTCCACATAATCGCTGCTCAAACTAAATCGATCTTTGAGGCGGTGTATGAACACCTGGAAGTGTCCCGTCCTCGGGTCGAGACGAAATAGTCCATTTCCATCGCTGCCGACCCAAAGAAAACCTTGTCGATCCTCGATCGGCGTAGTCGGTCTCCAATTCACGTGTGGCTGCCCGAAGCGATAGAAGGTGTAGTCTCCACTGTTGCGATCAACCCGGTTGAGGGCATCAATCGCACTAATCCACAGTACTCCTTGCCGATCCTGATAGATGCCGTTCACCATGGTTCCGCTCAAGCTGTTCGGGTTGCCGGGTTCGTGCTTAAATTTTTCAAAGAATGGCGGTCGAGGGGCAAAGAGGTTGGGCGCGATCATATGCATGCCGGCCCAAATATTTCCTTCGTGATCCTGAAACAAGCTGCTTACATCATTTTCTCCGAGACTTTCGGAGTTACTCGGATCGTTACGGTATCGGATGAACCTATGCCCCTCTCTCTCGAATTTCAGGACGCCATCTCCCATTGTTCCAAACCACAGAGTCCCATCTCGGTCTTGAAGAGCTGCCAACATTCCTGTAGCGAGGCTGTCGGTAAGGTGAGCCGCATGGGCCGAATACTGGGTCAGCGTGTTCGTCATTCGATCGTAGGCCGCTAACCCGCCGCCTGAGACATGGACGATCCAGAGAACGCCAAACCGGTCCTCCAGGAAGGACAGTTCTTCACGATGTTCATGCAGTGGAATGTGAAGCGTGACCCTTCCTGCCCTCCAGTCGAACGCATCCACTCCTTCGCTGTTCGCAATCCATAAGGTCCCCTCCTTGTCTTCGCCGGTGTACTTGATCACGTTACTGCTGAGGCTGTAGGGGTTAGTCGGATCGTGCTGATAGCGGATGGTCTGGCCAGTTGAGGGATCGAATCTGTAGAGTCCCCCGTCCGTTGCGAGCCACAAAACACCTGTGTGGTCCTGGCTAATCTGCCTCACAGGAAACGCCTGATCTCCGGAACCTATACGGTAGTGTTTAGCTGTCTCGGTCACTGGATCGAATCTATCGAGGAACTCCTCACACCCGGCCCAGA
The DNA here is from genome assembly GCA_036502905.1 of Occallatibacter sp. Lineage (GTDB taxonomy): Bacteria > Acidobacteriota > Terriglobia > Terriglobales > Acidobacteriaceae > Telmatobacter. Next base: position 1,349 of record DASXXV010000150.1, read on the forward strand.
ACATCCCGGAACGATCTTTGAACAGGGAGAAGATATGCACGCCACTCAGGCTGTTCGGACGGCCCGGCTCATGCTTGAATACTCTGAAGTGATAGCCGTCGTATCTGTCCAAACCATACATCGTAGCGAACCACATGAATCCCTGATCGTCTTGCAGCATCGCGGTTACATGGGTTTGCGATAGCCCATCCTCCGTGGAGAATCGCCTGACACGTATTTTGCTATCGTCAACCACCGGCAGGACAATTGTGCGAGGGTCGACACGCGCCTGCGGCACGGCATCAAGATTGATTGACCGGCCATCAGGCCGAGCAGTTCGCTCTTGCGACATCCCCAATGCCGCACCAAACAATAGCCAACCAAAGGCCCAGCCCATCGCCAAACGGCCGATAACCACCGATGCAATCACTCCGTGATTTGAAGTCGAAGTCACAGTGGCTCTTTTTAGCTTTTGCTATCCGCCGTCTCTCTCGTGACCCATTCACGGATATACGCCGGACAGTTTCTGGGTTCGACCTCGTTTGACTCGTTGATTGCCAGCAGCTCTATCGCCCCCCGGCCGCAGTGAGGATGTCTTCGAGATCTATGGCTTTCACGCAGCTTTCCTCATCCAGTGATGCACGAAGCGTATCCACATCCTGCTCGCTAATTCGCCCACCGATGCGCAGGATGACTGGATTTTTCTCCGACAGGTCGGCGCTCGATTCTGCAGGTCATCTAGTCCGTCCGTCTTCGACGTTTGCGAAATCAGTGTGCGCGCGCTCAAGGGGATTTAGCTCATCCCGGAGGGAAGGAAAGAGGCGTGCGTTGAAGTCGAAGCAAGCCTCTTGCCATTCGTAGACCTCGGAAAGGATGCGGATATTATCGAAATCAGCAGAAACTTTGAAGGCGGGATTTTGGGGAATTTGGTGATTCCGGTGAATATCGTGTTTCTGGTGATTTATTTAGCCTTTCATCGGAATTTCGACCTATCTTATTGCGTTTTAAGGCCTTAATCCGACAGTTTAGGGTCGATCGCGGAATTCCCAGTCTGGCCGCTGCGCCCGCTAATCCGGGAACCCGGCCTCGAGACGCGGCCAGCGCGTCCTCGATGATCTCGCGCTTGCTTCTGGCTTCACCTTTAACCTCGACGGAGACCTGCGGCTGCACCCCGAGCGCAGTCATCGATGGTCCTTTGACAGTCACGCCCCATCTACGGAAACAGCCCCATCGAAACTCAGAATGACGGATCGCTCAATGATGTTTTGCAATTCGCGGACGTTCCATGGCCAATCATAGGCGCGCAACAGCTCCAGCGATGCCGGAAATCGACCGTGAACATTCGCCTGTCTCAAGGAGTCTTCCGTTCCCTTTCGTTTCGTAACCAGCCAGGTTGCGAACACTTGGCATCCAAGGAACGTAAGGCTGAATGGCAAATCGTGCAATTTGAGCGCAAAAGAACGGAACGGGCGAATGAAGTAGTACTGAACGAGCACGATGCTTAGCGCGGTTGCTAACTATCCGGGAAGTGTCCCGCAAAACCAAGTGGTGGCAATTACAGCGACTGGAAAAAAGAAGCCCAAAGAACGATCTTCCCAACGAGTTCTCAAATAGAAGAGATAGTTGTAGAGCTAACGCCACTAAGGCGATGCTAATCCCATATTCCACCGTGGGGTTCTGCGAAGCGTACTTGGAGAGCGAGTAGGAGATCGAAGAATACTTTCATCCCTTTCCCTTGTTTTCGCAGGCTATGGATGGCCGATGGAGCTACTCCAAAGGGATGCGCCAGAAAATCCTGATCGCCGCGGCGCTCATGCACAATCCCGAACTGGTGCTGCTCGACGAACCATTTTCCGGCCTCGATGTCGGGTCGGCGCTGGTCCTTCGCAGCCTGATTCAGGAACTCGCACGGCGCGGGAAAGTGGTGCTTTTCAGCTCGCACGAACTGGACACGGTGGAGCGCATCTGTTCGCACGTCGTCATTCTTCACCGCGCCAGGCTGGTCGCGGACGACTCCATTGCGGCCCTGCGCAGCATGACCGAACTGCCCACCCTCGAAGAAATTTTCTCGCAGTTGGCGGTGGAGCAGGATACGGCTTCAATCGCTCAGCACTTCGCGGATCTTATTCATGCGTGAGCTTGCGCGAAGATTGATTGCTCGGCTTCCTTTGCGGTACCGCGTGCTCTATCGCCAGTTCCTTTTGCGCGTCATAGACCTCGAGGCGCTTTCCATCGAAGCCGACATTCCCCGCTTCCTGGGCCAGTTTGCGGGGGTGCTGATGATGATCAGCCTGATGCAGGCCGTGGGCACGCTCATGTTTCCCCCGCCACCCGCGCTCTACTGGCACGTGGAGCAGTCGGCCATCTCGAACATGATGCTGGTGATCGGCCTGGTGGCCGTACTTACCTGGGATAACACCTTTCCCGACCGGCGGGATGCCATGATTCTCGGTCCTTTACCGGTGAGGCCAGGCACGATTTTGCTGGCCAAAATAACGGCCTCTTCGAGCCTCCTCGGCATCTCCATCCTGGCTCTCAACTTCGCATCGAGCGGCGCCCGTTCCCTGGTCTTCGGAGGGGCCGCAGGTTGGGGCGGAATTTTCCGGTACTTTGTATCTTTCTGGTTTACCATGGTGCGCGCCGCGGCGTTCCTTTATGGTTCTGTGCTTACCCTTCAAGGGACGACCGCGTATCTCCTGCCGCGCCGCCTGTTCCTGCGCGTTTCAGCCATCCTTCAACTGGCGGCGTTCGGCGTATTTCTGGTTGGCTACTTTCTCGCCCCTTCCGTCGACACGCCCGCGCAACTGGGAGCGCTGGGGAATCGCTCTCCCCTGGCAGCCTCACCGGTGTTGTGGTTTTTTGCACTGCTCAATCAGTGCAATGGCTCATTGCCCGCAGGATCTCTCTGGCTGGCACAGCGCGCGTGGATAGCGCTGGCCGGCGCCATCGCCGGGGCCGCAATATCCTTGCTCGTCTGCTACCTGCGCACCATGCGCAAGATAGTCGAAGAACCCGACCTGGTTCCGGCGGCTCACAGCTTCGGCTGGATGCCGAAACTGGGCGGCTCTCTGCAATCCGCGGTGCTCCTCTTTATCCTCCGCTCACTGCGGCGCAGTCGTCAGCACCGCGTGGTGCTTGCACTTTTTCTTTCCGTCGCCGTTTCATTTGCGCTTCACCTGGTGCGCGAGGCGCCGCAATGGGGAGCGACCACTCCCGTGACGGTTGATTTTGCGATGTCCACTTTGTGGATCCTGATCTTTTCGGTCCTCGCTTTTCGCGCGGTGTTTCCGCTTCCCATCTCGCTGACCGCCAACTGGGTGCTTCGCATCACCCAACTCCGACCGCCGCAACGGTACATCGCCGCCGTGTGGCGATCTCTGCTGCTCCTTGCGGTGTTTCCTGCATGGCTCGGGGCGGTCCTGTTATCGCTTCCATATCGGCCGTTTCCGCAAGCCGCGGCACACCTGGCCGTACTGCTGGTGTTGGGATTCATCTTTGCCGATCTATCCCTGGTCGGCTTCTACAAGATTCCTTTCACCTGCTCGTATGTACCGGGCAAATCGAATTTTCAATTGCTGTTCTGGGCAGGGCTTGGCGTCTTCGTGCTTCTGCTGGTGTTCATGCTGCAGATTGAGTATCCCGCCCTGCACAGCCCAAGGCAATCCGGATATCTCCTGCTGGTTCTCGGTGCCGCAGCCATGGTCCTTCGCATTTTCAACCACCAGCAAGCGAAATCCGCGGTTCTCTATTTCGAAGAACCTTCCCCCGAAATCATCATCAAGCTGGGACTGCTGCAAGCCCAGCCGCCCGCTCCATTGGTTGGGAAGCCTTAGGATGGCAGCAGGAAAATTCGAAAAGAACCAGCCCTCGACGGCTAAAGCCGCGGGTGGTTTTGTTGAAGTTAACGTACGGGCTAAAGTCCGTACCCTTCAAAACTCAAGATTTTCTATGCAATTAGGCGCGCGCGGTGGCCGCGATCTCGATCTCTTCCGTCAATGCTTCTGCGGCGCTGATGCATTGGCCCCGGCTAACATCGTTGTGCGTCACCAGGCGGATTGCATCAGGCCCGACAGTGCTGGCGAGAATGCCCCGGGCTTTCAGCCGCGCCACCAGTTCCGACCCGCTCAAGCCTCCGCTCAGGTGGAAGATCACGATGTTGGTTTCGACCGAGTTGAGGTCGATTGAGACGCCATTCATGTTGGCCAGGGCTTCGGCCAGAAGGCGCGCGTTGGCGTGGTCTTCTTGCAGGCGAGCCGGCATCTTCTCGAGAGCGATAAGTCCGGCAGCCGCGAGCACGCCTGCCTGGCGCATGCCGCCGCCCAGAGCCTTGCGATAGATGCGCGCCTGGTCCATCAATTCCCGCGAGCCCACCAGCATGGAGCCCACCGGCGCGCACAAGCCTTTCGAGAGGCAGAACATCACGGTGTCGAATCCGCGCGTGAGGGTCTTTACGTCCGTAGCAAGCGCCGTCGCGGCGTTGAAGATGCGCGCCCCATCCAGATGCACAGGCAGCTTGCGCTCCTTCGCGTTGTTCCAGATTTCTTCCATCACGGGCAGGGGCGTCACGCGGCCGCCGGTCAGGTTGGCGGTGTTCTCGATCTCGATGCAGCCGGTCGCCGCGCGAAAATTGCCGCGCCCGAAGATCACCGGCTCGATGTCCTTCCACGTGAGCGTGCCCCGTTTCGTGGGCACGGCGCGTATCAGACAGCCGGAAAACACCGCGGTGGTCGCCATCTCCCAATCCAGAATGTGGGCACGGGACTCGCAAATGATCTCCTGCCCGGGCCGGGTGAGCAGGCGAAGCGCGATCTGGTTGCCCATGGTCCCGGTGGGCACAAACAACCCCGCCTCGCGCCCGAAGAGGGCGGCAGCACGGCTCTCAAGCAAGTTGATGGTGGGGTCTTCGCCGTACACGTCGTCGCCCACTTCGGCCACGGCCATGGCGGTGCGCATCTCGGGGGTGGGCCTGGTCACGGTGTCGGAACGCAAATCGATCAAATCAACCATGGTCTCCCGTTCTTTGTCTCTTTCCTCATGCTAAAGCAGCCGAGCGATTGGGTTGCGAATTCAGCCGGCCCCCCTTTTCGCTCAACTTCGGGCAGACAAACAGCGCGTTGCAGTAGGAAAGAATGTTTTCACCGCTCCAGTTTGGCTGCTGCTCGTAGATCCCGAGCAGTTCGTAGTCGAAGCCTTGCAGGTACTCGGCGAGCTTGCCGATAGAAACGAAGTAGTTGGTGCGGGGAAGGATCTGGCATTCGCTGAGAACCAGGTGAATGCGCTGCTGCTCCAGGAGCGGGGCGGCCCCGGCGAGCACTTCAAGGTCAAAGCCCTCAGTATCGATTTTCAGGAAATCGACAGAGGGAATGTTCTGCCGGTCAGCGAAAGCCGCGACGGTCTCCACCTGAATGGTCTCGGCACGATCGCCCGCCCGATCCTGCAGGATGGAGCTTTTAACGCTCAACTCATTCACATGGATGACGGCCTGTCCGGGCTTTGATCCCATTGCCAGTTGGAAGGGGTGAATGCGGGCGAGGTGCTGCGTGTTCGCACGCAGTTGCGCAAACGGCCCGCTTACCGGTTCGAAGCTGTACACTTCGGCGCGCGGGAAGTCCTGGACATAAGCAAGGGCGGATTGTCCGATATTCGCGCCCACGTCGAAGATAATCTTTACGTTCTCAATCCCGTATCGCTTATCGATGTCGAGAGCCACGCTGACTCCGTGGGGAAGACCGTTGCGATAGATACGGAGGCCTGTCATCCGTTCGACCGCCCCTTTGGCGGTCCTCAGAATGGGAAGCATGATTTTTCTCCTCTATAGGGGAAGTTAGAGCAGAAGCAAACGGAAGGGCTGTTCACACGATATAAGGGTTTAAGGTATCTGCCCCATGGGCAGCTCCATTACCGGACTTGCGCCATTGCCCCTGGCGGCGTAGGCCCAGAGGCCGTGGAAGTTCTGCCGGAGCGAGGGTTGTGCTTTCAAAAAGGCGCTCAACACGGCGGTGGCCTCGGTACGGACCGCCGCCGGATCGGTAACGCCGGTTGACTCGTAGGTTACGGCCAGGTCGGCCTGACGCAGTGAAGGATCGAAATGCACCGAATCAATTTTCCAGGTGCGGGCACCGTCCTGCACTGAATACGGAAAAGCCTCGGCCGGCGACGCCTTGATCTGCGCCTGCTCCTGGCCGAGTTTCTCCATGTTCGGCGTAGAAATGAAATCCACCGGCAGGAGCAGATAGCGAGCCGTCTCATACGCGAAATAGGCAGCCCACGGAGTATTCTGCCGGGCCAATTCCCGGCCGTGTTGCCACCACCATACCCCGTCGTGGCCCTCCAGCACGCCGGGGCGCAAAAACAGGCCGCCTATCTTCCACGAGTTTGCCTCGAGCCCCAGGATGAAGCCCAGTTGCCCCACCGTGGCGGTGGGCGGCTGGCCGGGGGACGCAGAGCCGATCACGTAGGCCAAAATGATTGCATATTTTCCAGGCGGCAGTGCTCGCAATGAGACCGTCACGGTCAGCGACCCGTTGGAGCTGGAACAAAAGAACTGCGTGTCGGCGGGGGCAGTCAGAGACGTGGCGTCGAGTTCATAAAGAGCGTTGAGCTGCACCTGTCCGCCCTTGGTGTAGGCAGCACCCTGCTCCACGACCCCGCGGATGCCCTCCCACTGGGAGGCGACCGTGGGCAGGAGTGTGCCCTGGATCGCGCCGAGGTTCTGCTGGACGACGGCATTGCCGAGTTGCTGGCCGGCGGAGACAAGCGTGTCGCGATCCTGGGCATTCATTTCACCCTGGGTGGTGCAGCTGGTGGCATGGGCGAAGGTCGGACCCAATAGCAATGCGCTCATGGGAGCGAATGCGCTCATGGGAGCGAATGCGCTCATGAGAGCGAATGCGCTCCGGAGGGCGGCCTTCGCCCCCCGGTGGCGGTTCTCTGCTCCTGAATCCCAATGCCTTGGGCGATGGCGCATGGGTAAGCCGTCCTCCCCTCCGTGGGCGCATTTGCAGGGCGTAAATGCTTATGTGTGCAGTCCCTGCGAGCGCTTGCGGATCACTGATAGTCTAGTACATAGGGGCGGTACGGAATTTCGCATCCGGCTGCGTCCTTTGGGCGGGAACCGAGTGTCATGAGCAGCATTCTTGCAGCAACGTTTTGGAGCCGCAGATCAATAGCCCCGGCCTCTTTGGTTGTTTTTGCGGCCGCGGTTTTTTGCGCCACGCAGAGCCTCGCCGCGCAGCAGGCGCCGCTCCCGGGAAATACACCCTCCGCCGCCGCCAAAAAGTCGCCTCGGCACCGCACCCGTCCGGCCCAGGTCCAGCCTCCCGCGCCAGAGGAACAGCCCGCGCCGGCGCCCCAGCCCGAGCCCCCTAAATGGCCCGTCAACGACGCCCCCACCAAGCCATCGGTAACCTGGGACAGCAGCGGCCTGAAGATCGAAGCCAATAACTCCAGCCTGCACGACATCCTGAATGAGGTTTCCGTCGACACCGGAGCCAAGGTGGAAGGGATTGGCAGCGATGAACGCGTCTTCGGCGAATTCGGTCCAGGTAACACCCGCGACGTGATCTCGCAGCTTCTGCACGGGTCCAGTTACAACGTGCTGATGATCGGCGACCAGGGAGCGGGAACTCCACGCCAAATCGTCTTGAGCACCCGCCACAGTGGGAGCAACCAGCCGCGCGCCAACAGCCCCTTGGCGCAGGATCAACCCGACGAGGATGTCCCCGATCAGCCGGAAGACAATGACCAGTCCGGGCAGCCACCCATGATCAACGGACGTCCGCCCATGCAGATGGGGCCGCAAGGGCAAGGGCAGCCGGGAATACCGCCGGGGCCGCCCGGGGTACCGCGCACACCCCAGCAGGTGCTGCAGGAATTGCAGCAGCGGCAACAGGAGATCCAGGATCAGCAGCAACAACAGCAGCCGCATTGACGCTTCGGATGAACCCGCCCTGGCGTAAGCCAAAGCATGGTCTCCCGGCGTCAGGCGTCATGAGTGGCTGGATGAATTCCAGGATGGACTGGGGAGGCTCGTCGGCGGCCGCAGCAAAGCACTGCAGAAGCTTGGCGTCTTTCGGATGAGACCCCAGGGCTTCAGAGAAACCCGGTTCCTACACCATGCTTGCAATTTCGGGCTGCGCCTTCACCTGGATAGGCTCGCGGCGGGGACGCATCAGCGCAAACGCCATTCGAAAAACCGCATAAGCCAGAAGGACTCCAAAGGCCATGGACCCCACGATTGCACATATCAACATCACTACGTTCATTAAGTCAGACATCTAATTTCACCTTGATCTCGCGAACCCCGGGGGTCGGAACACAGCCGAACACTACAATCATGGATGCGGCTTTGCGCCTTAACAATAGCTGCAACTGCAGCGATTGTTGCAGAAAATCCGCTTGATTGACCCTTGTTTCTGTTAATCAATAGAATACCTGTAGAGAGCGAAAATCCGGCAATACCACCAAGGTAACCCCTCCAAGGATTTCCCTGCCCTTTTCCCAAAAATGGCTATCAGTCACATTTCGGTACGGGGCGCCCGCCAGCACAACCTTCAGGACATAACTGTCCGTATTCCCCGCAATACCCTGACGGTGGTGACGGGGCTCTCCGGGTCGGGAAAGAGTTCGCTGGCCTTCGACACCATCTATGCCGAGGGGCAGCGCCGTTACGTGGAGACACTCTCGGCCTACGCGCGTCAGTTCCTGGATCAGATCGAGAGGCCGGACGTGGACTCGATCGAGGGGCTGAGCCCGGCCATTTCCATCGAGCAGAAGACCACCAGCCGCAGCCCCCGATCCACGGTCGGTACCATCACGGAGATTTACGACTACCTGCGCCTGCTGTACGCCTCGGTGGGAACGCCGCATTGCCCCAACTGCGGGCGGCCCATTCAGCGCCAGACAGCGGAACAGATCGTACATCGCATCCTGCAGTTGGGGACCGGCGAACGCGTCACGGTGATGGCGCCCATGGTGCGCGGTCGCAAGGGCGAATTCAAGGACCTTCTCGACCAGCTCGATCAGCAGGGCTTCCGCGCTCGTGTAGATGGCGAACTGCGAGATCTGTCCGAGCCGGTGGCGCTGGACCGGCGCAAGAATCACACCATCGAAGCGGTGGTGGACCGCATCGTTCTGAAGCAGGTACCGGCGGAAAACCCGGGCGCCCCGTCTTTGGGGACACCGCCGGCCGCGAAAGTGGGAGCTGTCGAGGGTTCCGGCAAGCCCCCCATCGAAAAGCGCCTCGATGCGGCCGTCACCAAGGCCTTGCAGATGGCCAACGGCCTGGTGCTCATCGCCATTGCCGGGGGCCAGGAGCAGTTGTTTTCGTCGTCGATGGCCTGCCCCGACTGCGGCCTGGATGTGCCCAAGCTGGAGCCGCGCAGTTTCTCGTTCAACTCGACTTTCGGCGCCTGCCCCGAATGCCACGGACTGGGATCGCTCTACGATCTCGATCCGGCCAAGGTGATCACCGACTGGTCGAAGCCTCTGCTCGATGGTGGCCTGGGCCCCGGCTCGGCTTCGCAGTACCTCATCCGCCTGATCAATCTTGCGGCCGACCGGTACGGGATCGATCTGAAGAAGCCTTTTGAAGATCTGCCGCCGAAGCATCAACACATCCTGGTTTATGGCCCGCCCAAGGGCGAGGCGCCGCGCACCGGGTTCCACGGCATCCTGGCGTACCTGCGCGACACCATCGACGAGGCACGCAGCGACGGCTACCGCGAGTACATGATGAACTTCATGTCGGCGACACCCTGTCCGGTGTGCCGCGGCAAGCGGCTGCGGCCCGAATCGCTGGCAGTGAAGATCGGCGGGCTTTCGATTGCAGACTTTACCGAGCTGCCTCTCAACAAGGCGCTGTCCGCCGCCATCAGTCTCAACTTCACGGCGCGCGAATCGCTGGTTGCGGAGCGTATCCGCCGCGAGATCGTGGAAAGGCTGGAATTTCTGTGCGCGGTGGGACTGAGCTATCTGTCTCTCTCCCGGAATGCGGCCACGCTTTCCGGCGGCGAAGGCCAGCGCATCCGCCTGGCAACCCAGATCGGCTCGCGCCTGCGCGGCGTGTTGTATGTGCTCGATGAACCGTCGATCGGACTCCACCAGCGAGACAACAACCGGCTGATTGAGGCGCTCGAACAGTTGCGCGACCTGGGCAACACGGTGCTGGTGGTGGAGCACGACGAGGATACGATTCGCCACGCGGATTTTGTAGTCGACCTGGGGCCGGGCGCCGGGAAACTGGGAGGGCATGTAGTCGCCGAGGGCACGCCCGAACAAATCATGGCCTGCCCGCAGTCGCTCACCGGGAAGTACCTGGCGGGTACCGCCGGCATTCTTCACCGTGAAACGCCGCGGCCGCTCACAGGCAAGTGGATCACGGTGAACGGAGCACGCGAGCACAACCTCCAGGACATCAACATCGGCGTCCCGCTGGGAGTGATGACCGTGGTCACGGGCGTGAGCGGCAGCGGCAAGAGCACCCTGATCAACGACATACTTTACCGCTCGCTGGCGCGCGATCTCTACGGCTCGCGGGAGGAACCGGGCGCACACGAATCGCTGGAAGGCGCCGACCAACTCGACAAGGTGATCCGCATCGATCAGTCGCCCATCGGGCGCACTCCGCGGTCGAATCCCGCCACCTACACCGGCGTGTTCTCACCCATCCGCGACCTGTTCGCCATGCTGCCGGAGTCGCGCGAGCGCGGCTACAAGCCGGGCCGTTTCAGCTTCAACGTGACCGGCGGACGATGCGAAGCATGCCAGGGCGACGGGCAGCGCCGCATCGAGATGAATTTCATGCCCGACGTATATGTGCAGTGCGAAGTGTGCGGCGGGCGGCGATACAACCAGGAAACCCTGGCGGTCAAATTCCACGGCCACTCCATCGCCGACATCCTCGACCTGACTATCGAAGACGCGCTCACGGTGCTGGCCAACGTGCCGCAGCTTAAACAAAAACTGCAGACCCTGGTAGACGTCGGCCTTGGCTACGTGCACCTGGGCCAGAGTGCGACCACGCTGTCCGGCGGCGAGGCGCAGCGCATGAAACTGGCGCGCGAATTGAGCAAACGGCAAACCGGCCGCACGCTCTATGTGCTGGACGAGCCTACCACCGGCCTCCACTTCGATGACGTGCGCAAGCTGCTGGAAGTGCTGCATCGCCTCACCGACCTGGGCAACACGGTCATCATTATCGAGCACAATCTGGACGTCATCCGCAATGCCGACTGGATCATCGATCTCGGCCCCGAAGGGGGCGAAGATGGCGGACGCCTGGTGGCGGAGGGGCGGCCGGTCAAGGTTGCGCGCACGCCGGAGTCGTATACCGGGCAATTTCTGCAGCGCTATTACACGTCCAGCAACGGCAATCTGGAGCCGATTCCCCAAGAGGAAGACCGCGCGAACCTGGCGATCGTCTCCGGTGGATCGTTCCCCTGCGCTAACGGTTCCGGCGCGAACGGCGCCGCTTCCCGGAATGGCGACGGCGAGAAAAAGCGCGCAACGCACAGCGGCGGGAATGGCAAAAAGACGGCGGCAAAGAAGAGTCCCAGGCGCACCCGGCCGGTGCGGCCATGAGCACGACGCCTGGCGCTTTCTCGGGGGAGGACGCTTTCTCCGGCGAAGCCGCAGAGCATGAGCCCGTTAAGCAGAATGGGCGCCCCGAGCTTGCGGAGGAAGGGGTGCTCGAAGGTCCGGCTGCCGCGGAGTTGGTCACACCCTTCATCGGAGACGTCCGGCAGGGCATACTTCAAGAGACAGTGGAGACGGCCGAGCCCCCAGCCACCCCCGCAGAGCCTCTTCTCGCGGGATATGAGTACGTCCCCCCTCCCCCTCTGCCGCGCCGCAAACCGGATCTTGCCGACTGCCTGCTCTTTGCCTTGCTGGGCATTGGAGCGTTTTTCTGCTCCGGACTGCTCATGCTGGGAGCGGTTCACTACCACCTCTTCGGCGTGTCCAACTTCAAGCAGGCCAACGAGGAGATTCATTACCGCATCGGGAGCCAGGCGGCCTGGTACATCATCACCCTTTTGTTTTGCGTGATCGTGTTCCGGCTGGCGTGGCGAAAAAGCTTCTTTGATGGTCTGCAATGGCGCGCGGATACTGCGGCGCGACGCATCTGGCAGCTGGTTGGAGCAGCATCGGCATGTTTTGTGGCCGCCATCGTCGATGAGCTCGTGATGCCCGGTCCGACCAACGCTCCTATCGACCAGACCTTTCGGATGCCCGGCGCGGTGTGGCTGCTGTTTGGATTCGGAGTCACGCTCGCTCCCCTGATCGAAGAAATTGCCTTCCGGGGCTTCCTGCTGCCGGCACTATGCACAGCCTGGGATTGGACCAGCGAACACTTCAACCTGGGGCCGTCCGGTGGGCATGCGCTTCCGTTGCCGCCGGAGGAGGACGGGTTCCCGCACTGGTCCAGGCCTGCCATGATCTTCGGCTCGGTCATCGTCAGCATTCCTTTCGCGCTGATGCACGGAGAGCAGACCGCGTACTCCATCGGGCCGTTTCTGCTGCTGGTCTCCATCAGCCTGGTTCTATGCTGGGTGCGGCTGGCGGTGCGCTCCCTGGCCGCCAGCGTGATTGTGCACTCGAGTTACAACCTGCTCCTGTTTGCGCTGATGTTTCTGGGAACGGGTGGTTTCAAGCATCTCGATAACATGTAAAAATCAAGCGCCAGGGAACCAGAGATATGCGAATTTCGGACCAGTTTTCCTGGTCCTTGTTCCCCCGGTCCCTGGGTCCCTACAATTTGGTGGATGCCCACACTCAGTTACGCCCAGCAACTGCTCTCTCTTCTCGCCCGCACCAGTTTCCGTCTTGGACAGTTCAAGCTTTCATCCGGGGCCACCAGCGACTACTACATCGACTGCCGCACCACCACACTGCACGCCGAAGGCGGTCGCCTCACCGGCCACGCGATTCTCGAGCTGCTCGAGCAGAGCGCCATCGAAGCGGATGCGGTGGGCGGGTTGACGCTGGGCGCGGATCCCGTCGTTTCCAACGTGGCGACAGCCAGCGCATGGCGCGCACAATCTCATCCTGGCGCGCCGCTGCTGCACGGCTTCCTGGTGCGCAAAGCGGAGAAGGCGCACGGCACCGCCCGCCGCATCGAAGGTTTTTGCCGCGAAGGCGCGCGGGTGGTGATTGTCGACGACGTCTGCACCACGGGAGCTTCCACCATTACCGCAATTGGGTCCGCGCGCGAAGCGGGAATGAAGATCGCCGCGGTGGTATGCATCGTGGAGCGCGAAGAGGCCTCGGGCCGGCCGGCAGTGGAAGCTGCCGCTCAGGATGCGCCGTTTCTGCGCCTGTTTACGGCCAATGAAATCCGCGCTGAGCACCTCCGGCAATCGGAACAAATGTGAAACAGCAAAGCAAAATTTCCCTCACCATTTCGGTTGCATGGGGTGCGCCCAAAGATAGAATCGGACGACTTATGAGCCCCGCCGTGACTGAAAGCCTTCCCGTCACTGATCCCGCCCGACCCGCGAAGCCCCCCTTCGGGGTTGATCCGCAGGAAGAGATCGTCGCGGTGTTCATGTCGCAATTCATGATCTCGTTTGATTGGCCGGAGAAGGATTTCCAGGTGCTCGCCTACGCGGCAATGGAAGACCAGTACTAGCTGAAACCGACACTCACCCGGATGCTCCTTCACTTCTTCACAGCCACGAAACGAACGATGGCCCCGGTGTCTGCCGGGGCCATGTTTTCGTACAGGCCGAGAGTATAAATGACGGTCTTAATCTATCTATTTAGCTCATCTCGAAAGAAGTGAATGGAGTGAAGAAGTTTCAGTGATTCACTCGTTCCCTTGTTACTGACCCGAACCGGGGTTAGCGGGGGTCGCAGCATTCTGCGTGCCGGAGTTCGACAGCATGCGAATTTCGACGCGGCGGTTCTGCTTTCGGCCTTCGGCCGTATTGTTGGGAGCCACTTCCTTGTCCTTGCCGATGCCGATCAGGTAGAAGCGGCGCGCGGGCACGTTGTACTTGGTGGCCAGGTACTGCACCACCGTGTCGGCACGGCGCTGGCTGAGCGCATAGTTGTAGTCAGCCGGGCCGGTGGAGTCGGTTCCACCGGTCACTTCGACAATGAAGTTCGAGGCCGAACTGAGTTGCTGGCCGAAGCTATCCAGCTGCTCCTTATCGTCCTTGGTCAGAACCGCTTTGTCGAAGCCGAACGTCACGGTAACGTCGCCGACCTGCTTGTAGTTGTCCAGGCCCTTGATGACGGCGTCGAGCGAATCGGCGCGATGCACAGCATCGTTCGCCGCGGTCTCGGCATCGCCGGCGGACTTGGTGGCATTCTGAGCGTTCTGGGTAGCGCTATCGGCAGCGCCCTGCGCCTGCTTGACACCCGCCTGAGCACGATCGTCCACATCGTGCAGGTTCCGATTGTTGGTTGCGGTCTTTTCGTCGAGCTGATTGGTATGGTCGACCAGGGGCGCGGTCTCCTTGCGCACGTAGTTCTTGGTCGCGCAGCCAGTTACGCCCACCATGCCCAAGGCCACCACACACAACCCGAATCCAGCTTTCGTCATCTTTTTGAATCCTCCCGTCGCCTCTTCCTGGGGGCAGAATTTTGGTTCGGGCGACGTATCTGCCACATACGTAAGATGCATCTCGTGGGCCAAACGGAAAATCGGGGGTAAGCCGCTGAATATTAACCGGCTATGGATCCTGTTCTCGGGGGCTTTTGGGCCGTCGGACCGTGTAAAGTTTACCCCTTTGGGTAAGGTTTGCCTGAATTTCGCCTGCCCCCTGCGCCCTCCGCCCAGGACAGCTAATCTAACCGTTAGCGCCGCACCATCTCCGCATGGATCTTTACGAGAAAATCCGCGCTCTGCCGACTCAGCCCGGCGTGTATCTCTACAAGAACCCTGAGGGCGAGGTCATCTACGTGGGTAAGGCCAAAAACCTGCGCTCACGGGTGCGTTCCTACTTGCTGGAGGCTTCCCAGGCCAACGCCAAGACGGGATCGCTGATGCGCGAGGCCGTAGACATCGACTACATCCTGGTCGCCAATGAGCATGAAGCCCTGGCGCTCGAGAACAACCTCATCAAGCAGCGCAAGCCCCGCTTTAATATCCTGCTGCGCGATGACAAGACCTACCCTTACGTGAAGCTCACGCTCAACGAGCGCTTTCCGAAGGTGTTTGTCACGCGCCGGCTGCGCAAAGATGGAGGGGCATACTACGGTCCCTATTTTCCGGGCAATCTCGCTTATCGCGTGGCGGAGCTGATTCACCGCAGCTTTCTTCTGCCCAGTTGCAAGGTGGACCTGACGCGCTTTCATCCGCGAGCGTGTCTCGAGTACTACATTCATCGCTGCCTGGGCCCCTGCGTAGAGGGCAACACCACGTCCGAAGCGTACCAACAGGCCGTGCGCGACGCGCAGATGTTTCTGGAGGGCAAGCAGGTCGAACTGGAACGTACTTTGACCGCGCGCATGATGGCCGCGGCCGCAGCCCAACAGTACGAAGCCGCAGCGCGCCTCCGCGACCAGCTCACCACCGTGCACCAGTTGCAGGAGAAACAGCGCATCGCCACCGCCGAGCAGGACGACGATGCGGACGTGTTCGGTTATCACTTCGAGACCGGCAGCCTGGCGGTGAACCTGTTCCACATGCGCGGTGGAAAGATTGTAGATCGCCGCGAGTTCTTCTGGGAGGATTTACCGGAGCTGCTGGAGAGTCTCGGTGAAGACAAGGAACAGGCAGCCGGGATGGGGCACCAGGACGAAGGGGATCACGCGTTTGATGCGGGGGCGGTGTTCTCCGCTCTCCTCAAGCAGATCTATATCGATCAGCCGTACGTCCCGCGCATGATTCTGGTACCGGTGGATTTTGCCGATCGCGAAACGCTGACAACGCTGCTGAGCGAGCAAGTGGGCCGGCGCGTCGAGCTGGCGGTTCCGCAGCGCGGGGAAAAACGCTCGCTGGTGGATCTCGCAGCGCAGAACGCCAAGCAGTCCTACACGCAGCGATTCCGCGTGTTGGAACCCTCCCGCAAGGCCATTCAGGAAGCGCTCGCTGACGTGCTCATGTTGCCGGAACTGCCGCGCCGCATCGAGTGCTTCGACATCTCGCACATCCAGGGCGCGGAGACCGTGGCGTCGATGGTGGTGTGGGAGGACGGCAAGATGAACAAATCGCAGTACCGGAAGTTCAAAGTGATGACCGTCATCGGCGTGGACGATTTTGCCTCCATGCGCGAAGTGGTGTTCAGGCGATATCGCCGGCTGAAGGAAGAAAACAAGCCCATGCCGTCACTGGTGCTGATTGACGGAGGCCTGGGGCAGCTGCATGCCGCGGCCGACGCACTGGAAGAGCTTGGATTCACCACTCAGCCGCTGGCTTCCATCGCCAAACGCGAAGAGGTCATCTATCTCTACGGCAACGAAAACGAGCCCGTGGTGCTCGATCGCCGCTCCCCCGTTCTCCACCTGGTGCAGAGGATTCGCGACGAGAGTCATCGCTTCGCCGTGGGCTATCATCGCCAGCGTCGCGCCATGCGCGACCGCGATTCGGAACTGCTCACCATCCCTGGGGTAGGCGCACTGATGCGCCAGCGCCTGCTGGCCCATTTCGGCAGCCTGCGCGATGTGCGGCAGGCCACGGCGGAATCGCTGGCGGCAGTGGTGCCGCGCAAGACCGCCGAGACCATCTGGCGGCATTTCCACCAGCCAGAGCCGGCGGACGCTCCCCATTCGGGCGCGTGAATCGGCATTCCTTTCCCTTCGCAGCCGCAACCGGGAACAACCGGCCAACGGCGTTCAGCATCCCCCAATGCGGGACACTTTGGCCAGTTTCACGGCCGGCCTGAGTAGCCGACTACTGTGAGTAGGGGACGAAGCATGAAACGTACATCGACACGGCTTGCATTGCTCGCATTCGCAGGGGTCGCTCTGGTTGGACTTCTCGCATTGGTGGGTTGCCAGAGCGATCATCCGGACGTAAAACAGGCGGTCTACAACACTCTCGATCAGCACGACATGCGAAGCGTTGAGGTCTTCCAGGACAGGCGCAAGGGTGAAATCACGTTGCGTGGCATCGTAGGGAGCGCAGACCAGAAGACACAAGCCGACCAACTGGCGCAGCAGGCCGCTCCCGGCTACGCGATCAAGGACCAGATCCAGGTGCAGTCTGCGGGGATCGAGGGCATGGAGAAGGCCGCACAGAAGGATGCCTCGCTGGACAGCGCCATCGAGGACAAGTTCAAGGCAACCCTGCATGAGAACAAGAGACTGGAAAAGGAAAATATCAAGTACTCAGCCGATAACGGCACCCTCTATCTGAAGGGGTCCGTGAAAACGGAGCGCGAGAAAAAGGAGGCCGAGGACCTGGCGAAGAAAGTGCCGCAGGTGCAGCACGTGGTGAATGATCTGGCGGTGAAACCAAGTTGATTCTGGATCAGTGCGGCTAAAAGCGAGCTGCAGAGGGACGAGTTGCGCTCATTGTTCCAGCGGGAGATGGGCGCAGTTCATCAGTAAGGCCGAGTGAAGCGCGAACGCATGGCTCATTCGCACCGATCGCATGGTGCGCGCCGATCCGGGATCCAGCGCGGCCGTCAGCCCGCTCTCGCCACCTGGCGGTGCTCGCCGAGCGAGAATTCCTTGGCGCAGTTCGGGCAATAATGAAGTTTCCCGTCAGCCACAGTGATTTCCCGCGTGTTGCACGAAGGGCACCGCACCGTGTGCTCGCCGAGTCCGAACAGGGGTCCGGCAAGCGGCGCCATGATGGCTGCGATGATCATCGGCACGCCCAGAAATGCACCCAGCCCGGTGAGGCAAAGCAACGTTCCCAGGATGATCAGCACCGGGGCAACGATAATGCCGAATAACAGTCCGCCGAAGGCGCCCGGCACGGAGCTTCTCTCCGTGTCGGCTTGCGCCGCGTGCGAGTGAACCTCGCGGTCGACCAGCAGCCCGCATTTAGGGCAAAAACCCCAGAATGTCTCCAGCAGCGTTCCGCATTTGGTGCATGGCGCATTCATGGCCTTACTCCTCGATGGTCCGGAAGTCTAGACCCCCTTTTGCTCGC
>DASXXV010000151.1:0-1720 GCA_036502905.1 Occallatibacter sp.
CGGCCCCGAATAGCAGAAGCCGGATAGGGCGCTCCCGCCCCGGCTGGTCGCATTTGTCCGGTATCCTCACTTGTACTAAGCCGCTGCGCGGCAGGTTCACCCCCCGTGGCATTCGGTGATTCGGAGGAGTAGACCAGTGAACGAAAGGAGTTCATGGAATGACACCTCTCCGCCAACGAATGATCGGGGAGTTGCAGTTGCGCAATCTCTCCGAGGCTACCATCCAAACTTACGTTAGAGCCGTGTGGCGATTTGCCAGGCACTTCGGCAAATCACCGGATCAACTCGGCCCGGAGCACGTGCGGGAATACCTGCTCCATCTACGCAATGACAAAAAGGACAAGTGGAGCACGCTCCAAGTGAATCGGGGAGCCCTGAAGTTTCTCTATGCCAGGGTACTCAAGCAAGGGTGGTTCGACGAAGAGATTGCCGCCCCCAAGAAACGGCCACAGCCCATCACCGTCCTGAGCGCCGAACAGATCACCCTCATCCTCGATCACACCCACAACCTGAAACACTGGACCATCCTCGCCACCTTCTATGCCACTGCCCTGCGTTCCAACGAACTGTGCCATCTCAAGGTCAGCGACATCGATTCGCAGCGCATGGTGCTGCACGTCCGCGAGGCCAAAGGCGACGTGCCCCGCGACATCCCGCTCTCCCCGGCGCTGCGCGAGCGTCTCAGGGTCTACTACCGCTGGCGGAAACCCACCGACTGGCTCTTCCCCTCCAAACAGCACCGCGACCTGCCGCTCGACAACGGCACCATCCGCACCTTGTGCCGCAATGCCGGACGGCGCGCCGCAATCCCCTTCGCCGTGCATCCTCACCTCTTCCGCCACGCCTGCGCCACTCATATGCTGGATGCCGGCGCCGACCTGCGGACCATTCAGGTGCTCCTGGGCCACGCCGATATCCGCACCACCGCCCGCTATCTCCACGTCTCCACCAAACGCCTGCAAGCCGCGACCAGCCCGTTTGACGCGCTGCAGCTACAGGCCATCGACCGCTCCCAGGACAACGTCCGGCAACGATGAGCGACCAGCGACTCGAAGTTGCCGATGTCTTCCGCCAACACGGCCAGGAATTCCTCGATCGCTGGGGCCATGTGCTGTCCCCTCAACAACAGAGGGTTTTCCGCGACATCGCCGCGTGCCGCACCGCTGCGCTCGGCACGCACGTCCTGGCGTGCGACCACTGCCCGCATCAACTCATCGAGTATCGATCCTGCCGCAACCGGCATTGCCCAAAGTGCCACGCCCGGGCGCGCGATCAGTGGCTTGCCGACCGCGCTCAGGAGATCCTGCCCGTTCCCTATAGCCACATCATTTTCACCCTCCCCCATGAACTGGCGCCGCTGGCCTTGCAGAACCCTCGTGTGATCTATGGAATCCTGTTCCGTGCCGCTGCCGAGTCCCTATTGGAACTGGCCGCCGATCCCAGACGCCTCGGCGTCAGGCTGGGGTTTCTTGCCGTTTTACATACCTGGAACCAACGCCTGGAACAGAACCCTCACTCATGATGCCGGGCATTATCATCTCCTTCGTTTTCAGCGAACAAACGATGCTGATTGTCTGCACTGCCCCCGTGTAATATCAGCTTGCCTGTCCGCAGAAGCCGATCGACGATGCTTCGAACCGGTTCGGCACCCAAATCCGTGCGGCGAATTTCCCAGGGGGCGCGGGGAGTTGCTTGTTCGCGCTTCAGCAGGCCTGTCTCA